>CALFSF010000277.1 GCA_937917025.1 uncultured Paraburkholderia sp. | reverse complement strand
CATCAGCAGCCCTTCATGACGAAAGTCGATCGCGGCGATTTCCCAGTCGATCAGCCGCACGCGCGGGATCGACGCCGGCAGCTGGCCGATGCCGCCGCGCGAGCCGACCCAGATCGCCGCCGCGCCGTCGGTCAGCGGCGACGAGTTGCCGGCGCTGAGCGTGCCCTGTCCGCTCGTGCGATCGAACGCCGGCGGCAGCTTCGCGAGTTTTTCGAGCGTCGTGTCCTGGCGCGGAATGCCGTCGCGCTTCACCTCGCCGATGAGGCAGCGGTGCGCGCCGCGTTCGCACGCATCACGCAGAACGCCGCGCGTGCCGTACCCGGCGCGCGGATCGACGGCGCGCTCATCGCGCCGATGATCGGAAATGGCGTCGAATGCATCCTGGGCGTGACGCGCGATCCGGTGTTCGGCCCGGTCGTGATGTTCGGCCTCGGCGGGATTCTCGTCGAAGTGCTAAAGGACGTGACGTTCCGGCGCGCGCCGTTCGACCTCGCGGAAGCTCACCGGATGATCCGCGAGATTCGCGGCTGGCCGGTGCTCGGCGGTGTGCGCGGTCAACCCGCCGTCGACGTCGACGCGATCGCCGAAGCGCTCGCCGCGTTGTCGCGCTTCGCGGCGGCGAACGCGGACACGATCGAGTCGATCGACATCAATCCGTTTATTGCCCGCCCACACGGACAGCCCGCCTGCGCCGTCGACGCGCTGATAGTCGCGCGCGCCCCGCGAGCACGCGCATGAAACGCACCGCACCGTATCGGGAGGGAGCCTTATGAACGCGACCCAGACACCGCTGGAAACGCTTCGACTGCGCGTACGCGCGTTCATCGACGAAGACGTGATCCCGTGCGAGGACAACGCACTGGCGCACGACTTCGCCGCACAGGACAAGGTGATCCATGCCTTGCGCGAGAAAGCGCGCGCAGCCGGCGTACTCGGCCCTGGCATCGCGCGCGAACTCGGCGGCCTCGGGCTGTCGTTTCGCGAGCGCGCCGTGATTCTCGAAGAGGCCGGACGCAGCCTGCTCGGCCCGCACGCGCTGCACGCCGGACCGCCTGACGAAACCAACATCCTGATGCTCGCGAGCCTGTGTACCGGCGCGCAGCGCGAGCGCTACCTGAAGCCGCTGGCGGCGGGCACCGCGAGATCGTGTTTCGCGATGACGGAGCCGCCGCCTGGCGCGGGCTCCGATCCGTCGATGCTGCTCACGCGCGCGACCCGGCGCGACGGCCGGTGGGTGATCGACGGCCGCAAGTGGTTCATCAGCGGCGCGCTCGGCGCGGACTTCGCGATCGTGATGGCCCAGACCGACAGCGGACCGACGATGTTCATCGTCGATACCGATACGCCGGGCTACCGGATGGTGCGCGTGATCGATGCGCTCGACGGCTTCATCAGCTCGCATTGCGAACTGGCCTTCGAGAGCTGCACGGTCGGCGACGACGCGGTGCTGGGCCAGGTCGGCGAAGGCTTCGGCCACGCGCAGTTGCGGCTCGAACCCGCGCGTCTCACGCATTGCATGCGGTTCATCGGCGCGGCGCAACGCGCGCTCGATATCGCCGCGCGCTACGTCGCGGGACGCGACTCGTTCGGCAAGCCGCTCGCGCAGCACCAGGCCGTGCAGACGCTGATCGCCGATTCGCAGATCGACCTGTATGCCGCCCGCCTGATGACGTACGACGTCGCGACGCGCATGGATGCCGGACAGTCCGTGAAGCAGGAATCGTCGATGGCGAAGGTTTTTGTCTCCGAGGCCGTCGGCCGGGTGGTTGACCGCGCGGTGCAGCTGACCGGCGCGTTCGGCATCTCGGGCGACACCGTGTTGTCCGCGCTATATCGCGAGGTGCGCCCGTTTCGCATCTTCGACGGCGCATCGGAAGTGCATCGCGCCGCGATCGCGCAGCGCGCGCTCAGGCAGTACGCGCCGCCCGCGCGCGAGACGCGTCGGGGGCAGTGACGCGAGCGCGATCGTTCGATCGCCTCGCGCTGGTTTTACCCACATAAACAAAATCTGACATTGGAGACTTGTCCATGAAAATCCGGCACCTCGGCTGGCTGCTCGGCACACTCGCGTTCAGCGCGCACGCACAGAGCAGCGTCACGCTCTACGGCCTGATCGATTTCGGCCTCACGTACGTCAACAACACGCAGACATCGCGAACGGCGTCGGGCCTGAACGGCGCGCACCAGTTCGCGGTGAGCGACGGGAGCGCGAACGGTGTCGCGGGCAGCCGCTGGGGCCTGCGCGGTGTCGAGGATCTGGGTGGCGGCCTTCAAACCGTGTTCGTGCTGGAAAGCGGCTACACGCTGAACAACGGCGCGCTCGCCCAGGGCGGCGCGGAGTTCGGCCGCCAGGCGTATATCGGTTTGCAGGGCGGATTCGGCAGCGTCACGGTCGGCCGGCAATACGACACGTACACCGACTTCGTGCAGCCGCTGACGGCGACAGGCCAGTGGGCCGGCTACATGGGCGCGCAGCCGGACGACGTCGACAGCCTGTCGAACACGAGCCGGATCAACAACGCGATCAAGTTCCGCACGCCCGATTACCACGGCTTCGCGGCGGCGGGTCTCTACAGCCTCGGCGGCGTCGCCGGGAGCGCGACGCAGAACCAGCTCTGGTCGCTCGGCGCGCATTACGGCGTGGGCTCGCTGCTGGTCGCGGCCGGCTACCTGAACGCGCGCGACCCCAACGTGTCGCTGTATGGCACGACGCCGAACAAGGGCACGACGACGGCCAACAACATCGGTTCGTTCGGCTCGCCGGCGACGCCCGAGTCGTATCCGGTCGATGCGGGCTACGCGTCCGCGAAGACGACCCAGCTTGCGGGCGCCGCGCTCCAGTACGCGTTCAGCGCGGTCACGCTCGGCTTTGTCGTGACGAATACGCGTTTCGAGGGGCTCGGTTCGTCGTCGGGTCCGAACCCGCTGGGGTATACGGGCACCGCTGCGTTCACGAGCTTCGAGCTGAGCGCGCGCTCGCAGATCACGCCGGCGTGGCTCGTCGGCAGCGCGATCCATTACACGGACCGCAACTCGGTGAATGGCGACGGCGGCGCGAAATATCTTCAGCTCGATCTGGGTACGATCTACAACCTGTCGAAGCGCACGAGCGTCTATCTGCTGACCGTGCTGCAGCGCGCGAGCGGCCGCGATTCGCTCGGCCAGCCGGCGGTGGCTTCGATCAGCGGCTTCAGCCCGTCCACGACGAACCATCAGATCGGCGTGCGCCTCGCGTTGCAGGAGCGGTTCTAACGCGCGCATCTGGCATGCTACGGTCAAGGAGGCAACATGTTTCCCATAGCAAATCGATGGCGCGGATGGATCGTCGTCGTCATGATGTTTCTGTTCATGCTGATCAATTTCGCCGACAAGGCCGTTGTCGGGCTGGCCGCCGTGCCGATGATGCACGACCTGGGGTTGTCGCCGCAGCAGCTCGGGATGGTCGGCAGCAGCTTCTTTCTGCTGTTTTCGATTTCGGGCGTGCTGTTCGGCTTCGCGGCGAACCGCATCAAGACGAAATGGCTGCTGGCGGTGCTGTCGATCATCTGGGCCGTCGTGCAGTTTCCGCTCGTGGGCGCGGCGTCGTTTCCGCTGCTGATCGCATGCCGCGTGGTGCTCGGCGCGGGTGAAGGACCCGCGTATCCGCTCGCGCTCCACGCGACGTATAAATGGTTCGACAACAGCAAACGCAACCTGCCGTGCGCGATCGTGCTGCAAGGCGCGAACACCGGCATGCTGGTGGCGGGTCCGGTCCTCACTTACCTGATCATTCACTACGACTGGCACAGCGCGTTCCTCGCGCTCGGGCTGGCGGGCTGCGCGTGGACCGTCGTATGGCTGCTGCTCGGCGAAGAAGGCACGGTCGACGATCACGCGGCCGTGTCGCCCGTGAATGCCGACGTGCGGACGCATGTGCCCGTGCGCGCGCGTTATCGGGACTTGATATGCGACCGGACGCTGCTCGGATGCGTGGTGCTCACCTTCGTCGGATACGCCGTGCTGTCGGTGGGCTTCACGTGGTTTCCCGTCTATCTGCGCCTTGCGCTCGGCTATCCGGCGGCGGACGTGGGCTGGCTGTTCTCGCTGATCGTCTGCGCGGGCATTCCGGTGACGCTCGCCGTGTCGGCCGCTTCGCAGTGGATGACGGCGCGCGGGGTGAGTTCACGACTCTCGCGCGGCGTCATGGCGAGTGTGCCGATCGCGCTGGCGGGGCTCGCGCTCTTCGGCACGACGACGCAGATCGGCGCGGGCGCGAAGGTCGCGTGCCTCGCGGCGAGCAACGTGCTGAGCCAGCTGATTTTCTTCTTCGCGCCGCTGATGATCGGTGAAGTGACACCCACGACGCAGCGCGCCGCATGGCTTGGCATCAACGCGTCGCTTGGCACGCTCGCGGGGCTCGTCGCGCCGGCGTTGATGGGTCATTTTGTCGGCGGCGCGGGCGGTATGGCAGAAGGTTTCAGACACGGGTTCACCGTGCTGGGCTGCGTGCTGGTGCCGTCGGGCCTGCTGGGTGTGTGGCTGATGAATCCGGAACGATCCGTGCAGCGGTTGCAGCGCTTGCACTCCGCGAACGCTGGCGATGTGACGATGAGCGCGGCAGGCACACCGTCGCGGGGCGGAGAAGCGGCGTAACGATCACGTAATCGGGATGTTGTATGAAAAGCGGCCTGTCCGGGTGTCCCGGGCAGGCCGCTTCGTCTGTCAGCGAGGTCAGCGAGCGGTGCTTTCGTCGACCCGCCGGACAGCCGGAATGACGTAGTCGCGTGTCAGGATATCCTTGCGCGGATGGTACAGACGCAGGATCAGATAGAAGCGTCCCGCGGGCGCCGGAAGCCAGTTCGAGATGCCCTGTCGCGGCTCCGTGTGCTGGATCTGGATGTCGAGCGATCCGTCCTTGCCGCGGCGCAGGTTGCGCGAGCGGTCGCCTATCGCGTAGCGCCGGATCGGATTGTCCGCGAAGTAGAAGTCGCTGCCGTAGATCGACACGGACCAGAACGCATCGACGGGCGGCAGTTGTCCCGCCGGGAAATGCAGCACGTACTGCCGCGCGCCATCGAGCTGCTCGCCGTTCGCGTCGAAGTCGCCGAGCGCGTAGAGCGCTTCGTCGCTCGCGAGCGCGCCGAGGCCTTTCATCGCCGTGCATGCGCGCGCGAGGTAATCGGTGCCGAGGCGCCCGCCCGCATAGTTGATCGACCACGGCTGCGCGCGCCGGCTGCGCGTATGGCCTTCGATGAGCTGCGCGCCTGCCTTCGCGGCACGTTGCAGGCCCGCGAGCCGCGCTTCGCCGGCAGGTCCCGTATCGACACGCCGGCCGCGCGCGAGACCGAGGCGCGCGAACTGCGCGACGAGGCCCGCGTCGCGCGCGGGCGGCGGGTTGTCCTGCATCGCGCGCGCAAGATTGTCGAAGAACGCGATGTCCGAGGGGCTCGACGGCTGATAGTCGACGACTGACTGCGGCAGCCGGCTTTGGCCGGTTGCCGTCAGCGTGAACTGCGCCTGGAAGGCGCGCGCTTCCTGCATGTCGTCGGCGCCGTCGATCAGCACGCGCCCCAGCACCCACACCAGATTCGTCGGACAGCGGATTTCCTCCGTGCCGTCGGGCAGCGTGCCGGACCAGTCGGGGCCGACCAGCGCGAAGCGCGATGCGTCCGGACCCACGACGCGCGGGCCGAGATTGCGAAAGTTGTCGCTGTACGCGTCGACCAGCTCGATCACGAAGTAGCGGCCGGTCGGGGCGGGCATCGCCAGCACGACCGGGCCGTCGGCCAGGTTCAGCCAGGCCATCGAGTACAGCAGGTCGTTGGCCGGCGTGACGACGTCGCGGTCCTCATGCGTCCACGGCCGCGGACAGTGCGAAAACTGGTTGACCGGCGCGCGTCCGTATTCGGTGGGCGCATCGACGGCCGTCATCAGCGCGCACGTCCTGACGATCTCGACGAGCGGATAGCCGTAGACGTAGGCCTGAACGCCGGCCACATAGGCCCACTCTTCCTGTGCGGTGTTACTGGTCATGCTGGAACGTCCTCCTGGGTGACTGCGTGTATATGTCTCCGCGCGGGCGGTGGGCAGCGTGCGGCACCAGGGCCGCTCCACCGGCAATGGTTGTCGCACACCGCGTCCGCCCGCGGATGGTGTCAGGCCAGTATAGGCAGGCGTCCCGTCCAAAGTGTTTAACATGGCGAAACCCTGGTTCCGTTATGCGATGGCCGGCGTAGGCTTGATTCCGTCTCTTTGTCCTGTCATACGGAGCGGTATTCATGTCCCTTTCCACAAGCGAATGCGCCACGACGCATGCGCATCCTGTTGCAACCCCGCGCCCGGCGGATGATCTCGCGGCGCTCGCCCGCGACGCCGTGCTCTACACGCTGCCGCTATTCGAAATGGCGCGTTCGCGCGCGACGACGTGTCCGCGTCGCGACGACGGCGGCCAGTTCGCCGGCGAGAGCCCGGATTCGACGCTCTGCTGGCTCAACCGCCTGATGCGCGACCGCCAGCTGCTCGGTCCGCAACATCGCAAGGTCGTGACGCCCAACAACGACACGCTGTACATCAGCGCGTGGCTCGACGTTGGCGACGCGCCGCTGCTGATGACGGTGCCCGATACGGCCGACCGCTACTACGTGCTTGGTCTGCTCGACTTTTATACGAATCCGTTCAATTCCATCGGCACGCGCACGACGGGCAACGGCGCGGGAAAATTCCTGCTGTATCACCGCGACACACCGCTGCCCGCCGATATCGATCTGACGGATATCACGCCCATCGCCTGCCCGACGCGCGACGTCTGGATGATCGGGCGCGTGCTGGTGGATGGCCCGCAGGATCTGCCGGCCGTGCATGCGCTGCAGGACCGCTTTCGTCTGACGACGATCGATGGCGGCCCCGCGCAACGACGCTTTGACGTCGGCATGGAGCGAAGCGAAACGGCCAGCGACGCGCGCCGCTATGCCGAAGTCGTCAACGCCGCGCTGCTGCGCAATCCGCCTCCGGCCGCGGAGCATGCGTACGTGGGCCGGTTTGCCGCTGTCGGCATCGGCACGGGTTTCGATGCGTCGACGTCTGCCGTGCCCGACGAGGATGCGTTCGCCGCACTCGGCGCGGCGCTCGAAGCCGTGATCGCGGAACTGGACGTGCCGCATCCGTCGGCGCTCGGCGGCGGCTGGTTCCTGCCGGTCGAGGTGCGCGATTCGTTCGGCGACGACTACTTCGCACGCGCGCATGTCTGCTGGAACTACATCGGCGCGCTGGGCATCGAGGAGGCGATGTATTTCTCCGCCGACTGCGACAGCGAAGGACGGCCGCTCGACGGACGCCACGCGTACGAGCTGACGTTCGCACCGGGCGGCCTGCCGCAGGCACAGGCGTTCTGGTCGCTCACGATGTACGACAAGGCGTCGTGCATGCTGGTGGACAACGTCATCGACCGTTACTCGATCGGCGACCGCTCCGCGCACTTACGGTACGACGAAGCGGGCCTGACGCTGCGGCTGTCCGCGCAGGCGCCGCGGGACGCCGCGCTGCAATGCAACTGGCTGCCCGCACCGGCCGCGCCGTTCTATGTGACGTTGCGCGTGTATATCCCGGGCGCGGCACATCTGGAGCAGCGCTTTTCCTGGCCTCCGATCCGGCGCATCGAATCATGAGCAGACGGCACGTGCATTAACCGGATCGATCCGGCGTTCGAGACCGGAACGGGGTTAACTGTACGAATCAAGGAGGAGAGATGTTGAAA
>CALFSF010000276.1 GCA_937917025.1 uncultured Paraburkholderia sp. | reverse complement strand
GTGAGGGCCACCAATGAGCGGCGTGCTGCTCGCCGACCGCTACGTATCGCCGATGACAGAAGGCGATCTGGACGAGGTCGCCGCGATCGAGAAACTCGCGTATGAGTTTCCGTGGAGTCGCGGCAATTTCGCGGACTCGCTGCGCAACGGCTATTTCGGGATCTGCCTGCGTCACGTCACGGGCGCGCTGATCGGCTATTGCGTGCTGATGCCGGTGGTCGACGAAATGCATCTGCTGAATCTGTGCGTCGCGCCTGCTTCGCAAGGCGCGGGCGCGGGCCTCGCGCTGCTGCGCGAAGCGGTGCGCATCACGCGCGCCGGGAAGCTCGATGGCCTGCTGCTGGAAGTCAGGCCTTCGAATCACCGCGCGATCCGTCTATATGAACATTTCGGGTTTTCGTCGATTGGACGGCGCAAGAACTATTATCCGGCGCGACATCGCAGCCGGGAGGACGCCATCGTGATGCGTTATTCGTTTGCAGCGGAGGGCGCAGATGACGTTCTCTGAATCCGCGCTGGAAGAACTCGGCCTCGCGCCGATGTGGGTGCGCCGCGGCATGCGGCCGTCCGTCGCAACGACCGCATCGGCCGATGCAGCCGGCAACGCCAGTGCAAGCAAAGCCGCCGATGCGGCCGACCCCCCATCCTCGCTACAGGCTCAGGCGTCGCGCGAAGCCGGCATGAGCGCCCGCGACCGGCAACCGCCCGCGGGCGCGGACGAACCGGCATGGCTCGACGACGTATCCGTCGAACCGCCGGTCCATACCCGGACAAACCGCATCGCCGCCGATGCGCGGGCGGACACCGGCACCGACGTCGCCACGCTCGACTGGGATGCGCTCAGCGCGCGCGTCGCCGCGTGCGAGCGTTGCCGTCTGTGCGAGAAGCGGACGAACACCGTGTTTGGCGTCGGCGACCGCAATGCCGACTGGATGCTGATCGGCGAAGCGCCCGGCGAAAACGAGGACCGTCTCGGCGAACCGTTTGTCGGCCAGGCAGGCAAGCTGCTCGACAACATGCTGCGTTCGCTGACGCTCGCGCGCGACACGAACGTGTACATCGCGAACGTGATCAAGTGCCGCCCGCCTGGCAACCGCAATCCCGAGCCCGACGAAGTCGCGCGCTGCGAGCCGTATCTCCAGCGTCAGGTGTCACTCGTGAAGCCGAAGGTGATCGTCGCGCTCGGCCGCTTTGCCGCGCAGAGCCTGCTGAAAACCCAGGCCAGCATCTCGTCGCTGCGCGGTCGCGTGCACGAATACGAAGGCGTGCCCGTCATCGTCACGTATCACCCGGCGTATCTGTTGCGCAGCCTGCCGGACAAGGCGAAAGCCTGGGCCGACCTGTGTCTCGCGCGCGATACGTGGCAGAAGACGGCCGGCGCGCCGCCCCGCTGATGAACGCCGCGCCCGGGCCCGTGGCCGATGCCGCAGCGCCTCTCGCGCCATTCGACCTGCTGCGCGACGCTATCGTACGGGATCTTGCGTGGCTGCTGTTCAGCCCGGATCTGTTGCGCGCGCAACCGCCCGCGGGCGTGCTCGCGCGTCTCTTTGAAACGCCAGCCGAAGAAGCGGCGACCGTCGCCTGGCTGCGCGCGCTCGATGCCGGTCCGGACAGTTTGCATCGGCATATCGCCGCGTCGCGGATCACGCGGTTAGGCCGTTACGCCGAGTGTCTGCTCGGGTGGTTTCTTCAGCATGGACCGGCCGCGCGGCTTGTCGCCGCGAACGTCGCGTTGCGGCGCGCGGGCGTGACGCTTGGCGAGTGCGATTTTCTGGTGGAGACGGCGAGTGGCCGGCGCCTTCATTGGGAACTGGCCGTGAAGTGTTATCTGCACGCCGGCGCCGGTCGTGGGCAACTGGCGGATTACGTCGGCCCGAATCTGCAGGACCGCTTCGATCTGAAGTTGTCGCATCTGCTCGATCATCAATTGCCGCTCAGCGCGCGCGAAGAATTCGCGACGCTCGGGCATCGTGGCCCATGGGAGCCGGCGATGTTCATCAAGGGCTGGCTGTTCCATGGCGTGACCGGGAGCGTAACGGGCGCGGAGCGGGAAGCGCCGCAGATCGATCCGGCGCACGCGCGCGGCTGGTGGGCGACGCGCACGGACTGGCCGGCGTTCGCCGCGCCGCAGGCCGCGGCGTGGAAGGTGTTGCCGCGTCTCGAATGGCTGGCGCCGCGGCGTTACGCAGCGAGCGCGAGCGACGCAAGCGGGCCATCGCCGGAAACGGCGTTCGTGGATGCCGCCACGCTACTCAATCAGCTCGAACGGCAGACGGGGCCCACGATGGTGGCGTCGTTCGTACGCGATGAAGCGGGCCGGTGGATCGAACAGTCGCGCGGCTTCATCGTGCCCGATGACTGGCCGCGGCGCGGGCAGGCGTTCGCGCGTCAGTGACAGTGCTGGCTGGCGAAGGCGCCGGCTTTCCGGAACCGGCGATCGGCATTGCGCTGAGTGAGCGCGAATACACCGGCACGACTCGCCGCCGCCGTTACCACCAGCGATAAAAATGATGCACCGGCCCGACGCCGCTACCGACGTCCAGCCGGTCGCTCTGTTCCAGCGCGCCGGTCAGATACAGCTTCGCGTCCGCGACCGCGCTCGCCAGATCGCTGCGTTGCGGAATCAGCGCCGCGATCGCCGACGACAGCGTGCAGCCCGTGCCGTGGGTATTTTTCACCGGCACGCGCGGGCCGCCGAGGCGCAGCGTGCCACTCTCCTGAATCAGCCAGTCGGGGCTGTCCGTCGAGGCGAGGTGACCGCCCTTCATCAGCACCGCACGCGCGCCGAGCGCGCGCAGCGCTTCGCCCTGACGGATCATCGCCGCTTCGTCGGTGGCGGCGGTTTCGCCCAGCAGCGCGGCGGCTTCCGGCAGGTTCGGCGTGAGCAGGGTGGCGAGCGGCAACAGTTCGTCGCGTACCGCCGCGACGGCGTCCGGGGCCAGTAGCGCGTGATTGCTCTTCGAGATCATCACGGTGTCGAGCACGACGTGCGCCGGACGATAACGGCGCAACGCTTCGGCGACCGCATGCGCGATCCCGGCGTTGGCCAGCATGCCGATTTTGACGGCGTCGATGCGGATGTCGTCGAACACGGCGTCGAGTTGCGCCGTGATGAACGCCGGATCCGGCGTATGGATCGCCGTCACGCCGCGCGTGTTCTGCGCGGTCAGCGCGGTGATGACACTTGCGCCATACGCGCCGAGCGCGGAAAACGCCTTGAGATCGGCCTGGATGCCCGCGCCGCCGCCCGAATCGGAGCCGGCGATCGTCAGGACGTGAGGAATGGCTTGAGTCATGGGAAGCAGCGTGCGGAAAAGAAGGGGGATATGGGCGGCCGGATCGTGCGTTCAGCAGACGCGCCGCGTGCCGTCAGTGCCTGACTTCGCCGATCAGCGCAACCGAGTCGAACGCGCGCTGGTTCGCCTGGTGGCGCCGCATCACGAACCACATCATCACGCAGACGAACGTGCCGAACAGCACGATCACCGCCGACACCGGCACGTCGAGCCACACCAGCACGGCGTACAGGCACAGCATCACGAGCACCGACAGGTTCTCGTTGAAGTTCTGCACGGCGATCGAGTGGCCGGCCGACAGCAGCACGTGTCCACGATGCTGCAGGAGCGCGTTCATCGGCACGACGAAAAAACCCGAGAGCGCGCCCACGATCATCAGGAAGAGATACGCAATCAGCAGATAGGCCGGCACGTGCATCCGGCCGAAATAGATGCCCCAGTGCGACGGGAATATCGACTTCGTATAGAACGCCATCAGCATCACGGCGATGCCCATCATGATGCCGACCGGCAGCACCGAAAGCGACTTCTTGAGCGGCACCTTCGCGGCCGCGATCATCGCGCCCGCCGCCACGCCGACCGCCACGACGGCCTGCAGGATCGCGGCTTCCGACAGCGACATGCCGAGCGACACTTCCGCCCACTTCAGCACGATGAACTGCAGCGTCGCGCCCGCGCCCCAGAAGAGCGTCGTGACCGCGAGCGAAATCTGGCCGAGCTTGTCGCGCCACAGCACGAGAAAGCAGTCCGCGAAATCGGTGACGAGCTTGACCGGGCCGCGCTCCTGTTTCGGATAGCGCGCGCCGGTGTCGGGAATGCGCAGATTGAAGAGCGCGGCGACCACGTAGAACACCATGATCACGAGCATCGCGGCTTCGGCGGGTGTGTTGATCGTGGGAATATGGTGCCTGAGGATCGGCGCGGCGATGTGCGGATTGATCAGCGCGCCGCCCAGCACCGTGCCGAGAATGATCGACCCGACAGTCGTGCCTTCGATCCAGCCGTTCGCGGCGACGAGCCGCTCGGGCGGCAGCAGTTCAGTGAGGATGCCGTACTTGGCCGGCGAGTAGGCCGCCGCCCCGAAGCCCACGATGCCGTAGGCAATCAGTGGATGCGCGCCGATCAGCATCGTGAGGCAGCCGAGCACCTTGATGGTGTTCGTGACGAACATCACGCGACCTTTGGGTCGCGAATCGGCGAAGGCGCCGACGAAGGCGGCAAGGACGACGTACGACAGCACAAAGAACAGCTTGAGCAGCGGCGTCATCCAGTTCGGGGCGTGAAGGTCTTTCAGCAGTGCAATAGCAGCAATCAGGAGCGCATTGTCAGCCAGCGACGAAAAAAACTGCGCGGCCATGATGGTGTAAAAACCTTTTTTCATCTGATGCGATGCTGTCCTCGCTGCGGTCTGTCCGCCCCGGCCGTGTGCAATGTGTCCGGGCTTATGCCGTTCGAAATGGGTTGTGCGCACGGCTTTATATCATGAAAATAGGCGCATTCAGACTAGCAGAATCCTCGATCGCACCGTCCGGCGGCCCCCGGCGCGCTGAAAACGCCGTGTAAGCTCCTGATTCGCAAGCGTCTTTACGAAAATATCCCATGCCGCGTCCGCTCTCAGCCACGATCCACACCTCCGCTCTCGCCAACAATCTTGCCGTTGTCCGCCGCTATGCGCCGAAGTCCCGTATCTGGGCCGTCGTCAAGGCCAACGCATATGGACACGGGCTCGCACGCGTGTTTCCGGGCCTGCGCGCCACCGATGGTTTCGGCCTGCTCGACCTCGAAGAGGCCGTGAAGTTGCGTGAACTGGGTTGGGCCGGTCCGATTCTCCTGCTCGAAGGCTTCTTCCGCCCAACGGATATTGACGTTATCGACCGCTACAGCCTCACCACGGCGGTGCATTCCGACGAGCAGATGCGGATGCTGGAAATGGCGCGGCTCTCGAAGCCGGTCAATATCCAGCTCAAGATGAATAGCGGCATGAACCGGCTCGGTTATACGCCGGAGCGCTATCGGGCCGCGTGGGAACGCGCGCGTGCCTGTCAGGGCGTCGGCCAGATCACGCTGATGACGCATTTCTCGGACGCGGACGGCGAGCGTGGCATCGCGTATCAGATGGAAGCGTTCGAGCGCGGCGCGCAAGGCATTGCCGGCGCGCGCAGCCTCGCGAACTCCGCGGCCACGCTATGGCACCCGGAGGCGCACTTCGACTGGGTGCGTCCCGGCATCGTGCTGTACGGCGCGTCGCCGTCGGGCATCACCGCCGCGATCGAGGGCACGGGGCTGCAGCCCGCCATGACGCTCGCTTCCGAACTGATCGCGACGCAAATGGTCTCCGAAGGCGAGACGGTCGGCTATGGTTCGACGTTCGCCGCGCGCGGGCCGATGCGCATCGGCGTGGTGGCCTGCGGTTACGCGGACGGCTATCCGCGCACGGCGCCCGAGGGCACGCCGGTGATCGTCGACGGTGTGCGCACGCGGCTTGTCGGGCGTGTGTCGATGGACATGATTACCGTCGACCTCACGCCATGCCCGACGGCGGGTGTCGGCTCGCGCGTCGAACTGTGGGGGACGGCGTTGCCGATCGACGACGTCGCGCGCGCCTGCGGCACGATCGGTTATGAACTGATGTGCGCCGTCGCGCAGCGCGTGCCGGTGCGCGCCGAATGACATTTCCGGTATACCAGACAGAAAGACGCAGTAACAGGAAGGCGCGTGGCTAAACAGAAAACGTTGTACACCTGCACCGAGTGTGGCGGGCAGGCGCCTAAATGGCAGGGGCAGTGTCCGGCGTGCGGTGCGTGGAACACGCTGGTGGAAACCGTCGCGGAACCGGCTTCGGCGAACCGCTTCCAGTCGCTCGCGAAAAACGCGCCAGTTCAGCGTCTCGCCGATATCGAAGCCGCCGACGTGCCGCGGTTTTCGACTGGCGTCAGCGAATTCGACCGCGTGCTGGGTGGCGGCCTCGTCGCGGGTGGCGTGGTGCTGATCGGTGGCGATCCGGGCATCGGCAAATCGACGCTGCTGTTGCAGTCGCTCGGCGAAATCGCCAGCGAGCGACGCGCGCTCTACGTGAGCGGCGAAGAATCCGCCGCGCAGATCGCACTGCGCGCGCAACGGCTTTCGCTGCTCGATCCGCAATCGAAGGCGGGCGAGCTCAAGCTTCTCGCCGAAATCCAGCTGGAGAGAATCCAGGCGACGATCGAGGCTGAACGGCCCGACGTGGCCGTCATCGATTCGATCCAGACGATCTATTCCGATGCGCTGACTTCGGCGCCAGGCTCCGTCGCCCAGGTCCGCGAGTGCGCGGCGCAACTCACGCGTGTCGCCAAGCAGTCGGGCACGGCGATCATCATGGTCGGGCACGTGACGAAGGAAGGCAATCTGGCCGGCCCGCGCGTGCTCGAACACATCGTCGATACCGTGCTGTATTTCGAGGGCGACACGCATTCGTCGTTTCGCCTCGTGCGGGCGTTCAAGAACCGCTTCGGCGCGGTCAATGAGCTCGGCGTGTTCGCGATGACCGAGCGCGGCTTGCGCGGCGTGTCGAATCCTTCCGCGCTGTTTCTTTCGCAGCATGAGCAGACGGTGCCGGGTTCGTGTGTGCTCGTCACGCAGGAGGGCTCACGTCCGCTGCTCGTCGAAATCCAGGCGCTGGTGGATACCGCGCATGTGCCGAATCCGCGCCGGCTGGCGGTCGGGCTCGAGCAAAACCGTCTGGCGCTGCTGCTGGCCGTGCTGCACAAGCACGCGGGCATCGCGTGTTTCGACCAGGACGTGTTTCTGAACGCCGTGGGCGGCGTGAAGATCACCGAGCCGGCCGCCGATCTCGCGGTGCTGCTCGCGATCCAGTCGTCGCTGCGCAACAAGCCGCTGCCGAAGGGCCTGTTCGTATTCGGCGAAGTCGGTCTGGCAGGCGAAATCCGGCCGTCGCCGCGCGGCCAGGACCGGCTGAAGGAAGCCGCCAAACTGGGTTTTTCGATCGCCGTGATTCCGAAGGCGAACGCGCCAAAACAGCCGGTCGAAGGCTTGCGCGTGATCGCCGTCGAACGCATCGAGCAGGCGATCGACCAGGTTCGCGAGCTGGACTGAGTGATTTTTCGCAGTGGGCATGCCGGACGATCGGGCGCTTTTGCCAGGTAATCCGTTGTAAAGGTCTCTACACCGGCTGTAACCCGAAGGACACGGGTTTTCCTTATCCTGCCTCAGTTAGCAGTCCGTCACGGGCGGAAAAGGAACGCGTCTTGAAACAATTCCACGAATCCCCGGCCGAGCGTCTCATGAACCTGCGCGGCTGCCGCGTGTCGGAGCCGATCCGGCAACCTTGGGGTGGCCGCGGCTGCCGCATCGTCGAATGGGTCGATACGACCGGGCAGATTTCCCGGCGTGTCGTGGCGGAAGACGTGACCGTCGACGAAGTGCGCGCCACCATCGAACATCACGTGGAAGGTCGCAAACACGTCTTGATCGACGACGAACGTGAGCCGCGGCAGACCTTGCCACGTCGATAGGCGCCGGCGTGAGCTACGTTTCCCGGTCGGCCGGGCGCTAAAAATCGTCGGCGCTGTCCTGCTGCATCGCGAAGGCCGGATTGAACAGCGGATGGCTTGCCGCTTCCGCGGGCGTCAGCACGGGCGACGCGCAGCAGTCGAGCGGCTCCAGCAGCGCGATCCAGTCTTCCAGCGTCTGGCCGGCGATGATCGCGGCCAGTTCCTGCGTCAGCGCGAGCGCATCGGGACCGCCGATCGCCTGGCCGAGGCTCCAGTGCCGCTCCGCCCACTCCGGGCGGCCGAGCGCCGCGCACAAGGTTTCCCAGAATTTGAGTTCGAGCGCGCCGATGGCGAGCCAGCGCTCGTCGCGCGTGCGGTACAGGTTGTAGCAGGGCACGCCGCCGTTCAGCAGGCCGCCGCCCGCGCGCGAGCCTTCGCCTTCGTTGGCGAGCGCGATCTGCGCGATGATGTTATTGGCGTGCGACGCATGGGTCATCGACACGTCGATAAACCGGCCGTTGCCGCCGCGCGCGACGTGCCAGAGCGCCGCGAGCATCTGCGTGACGGCGGACAGCGCGCCGCCCAGCAGGTCGGCGATCTGGAAGTTCGGCACGATCGGCGTGCCGTCGCGGGCGGCAAGCTGGTCGAGCACGCCCGCGTACGCGATGTAATTCAGATCGTGTCCGGCGAAGCTCGAGAATGGGCCGTCGGAGCCGTAGCCCGTGATCGCACAGTAAACGAGCTTCGGATTTTCCACGCGCAACAAGTCGTAGCCGACGCCGAGCCTGTCCATCACGCCTGGCCGGAAGCTTTCGACGAGCACGTCCGCTTCATGCGCGAGCGCGCGCAGCACGTTGCGGCCCGCTTCCGATTTCAGGTCGAGACGCGTCTCGCGCTTGCCGCGATTGACGATGCGATAGAACGCACCGGGCCGGCCCGCGAGCCGGTCGGCGGTGCTTTGCATCATCGTGCGCGTGTAGTCGCCCGCGCCGGGCGCTTCGATCTTGAGGACGTCGGCGCCCAGTTCGGCAAGCCGCAACGTCGCCACGGGGCCGGGCAGGAGGCGCGTCAGATCGAGTACGCGCAAGCCTTTCAATGCGGGGGGAGACGACAAGGCCAACCTCTCATCGATGCCGGCGCGGTCCCGGTTCGGGCGCCGCTAGCCGATCTGTTCAAGTTCCTCGTGCTTTTCGAGCCATTCGGCTTCGAGCGTTTCGAGGCGTGTGGTGACTTCCGCCTGACGACGGATGGCATCCGTCAGCTGCGTTTTACGTTCAGGCTCATAGCTGGACGGATCGGCGACGAACGCGTCGAGCGTCGCTTTCTCCGTATTCAGCGTGTCCATTTCCTTTTCGATCTTCGTAATGCGCGACTGCAGCGGCTTTTTCAGGTGCGAAAGCTTCTGCCGCGTTTCCGCTTCGAGACGCCGCTGCTCCTTGCGGTTCACGGCCGCATCCGCGCCGGATTCAGCACCGCCTGCGCCGTTGCTGGCTTTGGCGGCTGCGCGCTGGTCGGCGGCGTGCTGCAGGAGCCAGTCGCGATAGTCGTCCAGATCGCCGTCGAACGGCTGCAGCCGGTGTTTCGCGACGAGCATGAACTGGTCGGTCGTCGCGCGTAACAGGTGCCGGTCGTGCGATACGAGGATCAGTGTGCCCTCGAACTGCGCGAGCGCCATCGTGAGCGCGTGACGCGTTTCGAGGTCCAGGTGGTTGGTCGGTTCGTCGAGCAGCAGCAGATTGGGCTTTTGCCAGATGATCAGCGCGAGCGCAAGCCGCGCTTTCTCGCCGCCCGAAAACGGCGCGATGGCGGCGGTGGCCATGTCGCCGGAAAAATTGAAGCCGCCGAGAAAATCGCGCAGTTCCTGTTCGCGCGTATCGGGCGCGAGCCGGGCCAGATGTTGCAGCGGCGAATCGTCGGGCCGCAGCGTTTCCAGCTGGTGCTGCGCGAAGTAGCCGATGCGCAGCCCCTTGCCCTCGCGCACGTGGCCGCCGAGCGCTTCGAGCGTGCCGGCGAGCGTCTTGATCAGCGTCGACTTGCCCTGGCCGTTCGCCCCCAGCAGGCCGATGCGCTGCCCGTTCTGGATCGATAGCGTCACGTGCTGGACGATCGGAATCTCAATGTGCTCTTCGGTGCGATAACCGCAACGGACGTCTTCCATCACCATCATCGGATTCGGCGCCGAATCGGGCGTGCGAAACTCGAACGTGAATGGCGACGACGCATGCGCGGGCGCGATCAGCTCCATGCGTTCGAGCGCCTTGACCCGGCTTTGCGCCTGGCGGGCCTTCGTGGCCTGCGCCTTGAAACGGTTGATGTAGCTTTGCAGATGCTCGACCGTTTTCTGCTGCTTTTCATACGCGCTTTGCTGCAGCGCGAGCTGCTGCGCCCGCAGGACTTCGAACTGCGAGTAATTGCCGCCGTAGCGCTTGATCTGCTGTTGCTCCAGATGCAGCGTGACGTTGCACACGGAATCCAGAAACTCGCGATCGTGCGAAATCACGATCAGTGTGCCGGGGTAGCGGTGCAGCCAGTCTTCGAGCCAGACGATCGCGTCGAGGTCCAGGTGGTTGGTGGGCTCGTCGAGGAGCAGCAGGTCGGAGCGGCACATCAGCGCCTGTGCGAGGTTCAAACGCATGCGCC
>CALFSF010000275.1 GCA_937917025.1 uncultured Paraburkholderia sp. | reverse complement strand
GCTTCTTCCACCGCGATCTCGTCGAACGGATTCATCGACATCTTCACGTTCGCGATGTCGACACCCGTACCGTCCGACTTCACCCGGACTTTCACGTTGTAATCGACCACTCTCTTGACTGGCACCAGGATCTTCATGCACACGCTCCAAAGTTACGAATACGTCAACCCGACGGTCATTATAACGACTGCCCTCACGGCAGCCGCCCGCAGGCTGTCTGCATCGGAAATATCGCCCCTTCTCAGCGCGACAGGGTTAGCGAACGATCGTTCTATTTTAATATCGAAAAAACCCGGGTGACAAGCCCGGGTTATGACCGATGCCTCTAATTTCGAGATTGCATGCGACCGGCACTTGCCTTAACTGCCGGACGCCGTGAATAAGCCGGTCTCGCACCCGCCGCGTTCACCGGACCTGGCAGGCCCTGCCAGCCCTTACCAGGCCGTGATGACGGCGCCGCCGAACTTGCCGTCGATGAACTGCTTCACCTCTGGTGAGTGGTACGCAGCCACCAGCTTCGCGACCCACGGCTTGCCCTTGTCGGCTTCGCGGATCGCGATGATGTTCACGTACGGACCGTTCGCCTCTTCGATCGCGATCGCGTCCTGCTTCGGCTTCAAGCCCGCTTCCATCGCGAAGTTCGTGTTGATCGCGGCGGCGTCGACGTCGTTCAGCGAACGCGGGATCTGCGCGGCGTCGAGTTCGACGATCTTCAGCTTCTTCGGGTTCTCGACGATGTCGAGCGGCGTCGCCTTCAGGCCGGCGTCGGCGCGCAGTTTCAGCAGCCCCTGCTTCTGCAGCAGCAGCAACGCGCGGCCGCCGTTGGTCGGGTCGTTCGGCACCGCGATCTTCGCGCCGGGCTTCAGCTCGGCGAGCGTCCTGATCTTCTTCGAATAGATGCCCATCGGGTACGTGACGGTATCGGCCACGCGGATCAGCTTGTAGCCGCGATCCTTCACCTGCGCCTGCAGATACGGGTCGTGCTGGTAGCTGTTGGCGTCGAGATCGCCGCCGGCCAGCGCCGCGTTCGGCTGCACGTAGTCCGAGAACTCGACGATCTTGATGTTCAACCCGTTCTTCGCGGCGACCGTTTTGACGACCTCCATGATCTGCGCGTGCGGGCCGCCCGTGACGCCGACCTTGATGGTTTCTTCAGCCTGGGCGAGCGTCGCGGCCGACGCGAACACCGACGCGGTGCCGAACACGGCGGCGAGCTTGAGAACAAAACGACGTTGCATGACTGACCTTTTCCAATCTGGATGAGCGGCTTGCCGCGAAGGGCAAAGCCTTTGTTATTTGTGGCTCAAACGACGCACGAGCCAATCCCCGAACGACTGCACCAGTTGCACGAACACGATCAGGATGACGACGACCGTCAGCATGACCTGCGGCAGGAACCGCTGATATCCATAGCGGATGCCGAGGTCGCCGAGACCGCCACCGCCGATCGCACCGGCCATCGCCGAATAGCCGACCAGCGAAACGAACGTGATCGTGAGGCCGGCGATCACGCCCGGCAGCGATTCCGGCAACAGCACCTTGAAGACGATCTGGCTGGTCGTCGCGCCCATCGCCTGGGCGGCTTCGATCAGACCGCGGTCGACTTCGCGCAGCGCCGTCTCGACCAGACGCGCGATGAACGGCGCGGCGGCGATCGTCAGCGGCACGACCGCAGCGGCCGTGCCGATTGACGAGCCGACAACCAGCCGCGTGAAAGGAATCACCGCGACCAGCAGAATGATGAACGGCGTCGAACGCACGGCATTGACGACCACCCCCATCACGCGGTTCACGCCGATGTTGCGCAGCACGCCGTCGCGATCCGTCAGATACAGCAGCACGCCGAGCGGCAAACCGACCAGCGCGCCGACGATTCCGGAAATGCCCACCATCACGAGCGTTTCCCAGAACGACTGCACGAACATATCGAACATTTCACTCAACATACGACAGCTCCTCGACCACCACACCCTGTTCGCGCAGATACACGATTGCTTCGGCCACCCTGGCTGGCTGGCCACCCGCGAGCACCGCGAGCGAGCCGAACGCCTGGCCCTGGATCTCGTCGATCTGGCCGTGCAGGATGTTGAAATCCAGTTCGTAGCGACGAATCGTCTCCGACAGGATCGGCTGGTCGACGCCCGAACCCGTGAACGCAAGACGCAGCAGATGACCGCTGCCCGTCTTCAGACGTTCGGCGACGCGCGCCTTCATCGCGGGCGGCAGTTCCTGGGCGATCACGTCGCCGATCAGCGCGCGCGTGACTTCGTGATGCGGCTGCAGGAACACATCGATGACCTTGCCCTCTTCGACGACACGGCCGGCGTCCAGCACGGCGACGCGATCGCAGACCTGCTTGATCACGTCCATCTGGTGCGTGATCAGGACCACCGTCAAGCCGAGCTCGCGGTTGATGCGCTTCAGCAGATCGAGGATGGAGCGCGTGGTTTCGGGGTCGAGCGCGGACGTGGCTTCGTCGGAGAGCAGCACTTTCGGCTTGCTCGCGAGCGCGCGCGCAATGCCGACGCGCTGCTTCTGGCCACCGCTGATCTGCGCCGGATAGCGGTCCTTCTGCGCCGACAGGCCGACGAGTTCGAGCAGCGGCAACACCGTCAGTTCGATCTCGGCGCGCTTCATGCCGGCGAGCTCGAGCGGTAGCGCGACGTTCTCATAGACCGTCCGCGAGGACAGCAGGTTGAAATGCTGGAAGATCATGCCGATCTCGCGGCGCGCCTCGCGCAGTTGCGCGGCGGGCAGCGTCGTCAGATCGCGGCCGTTGACGACGATATTGCCTTCGGTCGGACGGGTCAGCAGGTTGATCGTGCGTACCAGCGTGCTCTTGCCCGCGCCGCTGCGGCCGATGATACCGAACACCTCGCCGGGCGGAATGGCCAGGTTGACGTTATGCAGTGCTTCGACCCAGCCTCTGGGTCCCGCGAAGCGCTGCGAGATATTGCGAAGTTCGATCATGTAGAAAAACGAAACGGCGGGGCTGTCCGACGAGCGTTTTGCGCTCCGACACCCAGCCGCCGTTGCTTTTATTGGGATTTGAGCCGTGATTTTACCGCATCGGCGACATTCCCTTTAATAATCAATTACGATCTTTTCATTACGTCTAGGCATTAGAGAACCGCGCCAGAGGGAAATCATGGCGCGCGCCGCGCGCCAATGCACCGGCACGCTGCCCGACGGCGCCCCGCCCGCCCCGGTGCGCCTCAGATGCCGGCGAGCGCGCGTACGTGCGCGACGACGCTGCGTCCGAGCGCCGAGAGGTTGTAGCCGCCTTCCAGGGTGCTGACGATGCGTCCTTTCGCGTAACGGTCCGCGATATCGCGAATCTGCGTGGTCAACCACGCGTAGTCGTCCTCGACGAGGCCCATGTTGCCGAGGTCGTCTTCGCGATGCGCGTCGAATCCCGCCGACACAAAAATCATCTCCGGCTTGAACGCATGAAGCCGTGGCAGCCACATCAGGTCGACGGCTTCGCGCATGACCATGCCCTTCGTGCGCGCGGGGAGCGGCACGTTGACCATGTTCGACGCCTGGTTGTCGGCGCCCGTGAACGGATAGAACGGATGCTGGAAGAAGCTGCACATCAGCACACGTGAGTCGCCGGCAAACGCGGCTTCGGTGCCGTTGCCGTGATGCACGTCGAAATCGACGATCGCGACGCGCTCGAGGCCATGCACCTCGAGCGCGTGACGCGCGGCAATCGCGACGTTGTTGAAGAAGCAGAAGCCCATGGCGCGCGCCGGCTCGGCGTGGTGACCGGGCGGGCGCACGCTGCAAAACGCGTTGTCGTAGCGGCCTTCGATGACGGCATCGGTGGCCGCGACCGCGGCGCCCGCCGCGCGCAACGCGGCCTGCAATGTGTGCGGGTTCATCGAGGTGTCCGGGTCGATCGCCGCGTAACCCTCGTCCGGAGCGCATCCACGAATGTAGTCGACATGCGCCTGCGTATGCACGCGCAGCAGCGCGTCATCGTCGGCGAGCGGCGGCGATTCGCGTTCGATCAGCGAATCGATGCGGCTCGCGATCAGCTGGTCTTCGATTGCCTGCAGGCGCGCGGGGCACTCGGGATGCCATTGCCCCATTTCGTGCAGCAGACAGTCGTTGTGGGAATAGAAGCCTGTTGCCATGAGCGTGTTCTTCTGCCGCCTCGCGATCAACGCCAGCGCGGCATGTCTCCTTGCGTTTGCGCGCGCCGCACATGGCACACGTATCAGGCATCAAGTTACCACAACGGGTCGCCGCGACGCGCTCTGGCCGTGGTTTTGCGAATGCCGTCGGGTATACTGCGCCGAACCCTTCGCACCGAACCGACCCCTGCCCTATGATCGTCAAGCTTGCCCTGTCCGCACGAAACCGGCTTCGCGTAACGAGCGTTGCCGCCGCGCTGTCCGTCGCCGCATGCGCGTTCATCGCATCGCCCGCGGCGCTGGCGCAGACCACGCGGGCAAAAGCACCCCTGCTCGTCGTGCAGGGTTCACCGCAGCAGGCCATGCCGCAGGGGCAGGCCTTCGAAGAAGAGATCATTCCGCAACGCTACGCGAACAACCCGAACGTCGACGCATTCATCAACGACATGGTTGCACGCTACGATTTCGACCCTGCCACGCTGCATACGCTGTTCGCGCATGCGAGCTATTCGGCGACGGCGGTGAAACTCGTGACGCCTTCGCCGTCGCCTTCGGTGAAGAACTGGCGGGTGTACCAGTCGCGCTTCCTGGATACGGTGCGCATCAACGCCGGGGTGCGCTTCTGGCGCGAGAACCAGGCGACGTTGCAGCGCGCGTATGAACAGTTCGGCGTGCCGCCGGAAGTGATCGTGGGCATCATCGGCGTCGAGACCATTTATGGGCGCTACATGGGCAATTTCCGTGTGCTCGACGCGCTCACCACGTTGACCTTCGACTACCCCAACACGCGCAATCGCGCCGACCGTCAGGCGACGTTCCGCAAGAATCTCGAAGACTATCTGGTCTGGACGCGCGACGCGCAGATCGACCCGAACTCGGTGCTCGGCTCGTACACGGGCGCCATCGGCATTCCGCAGTTCCTGCCCAGCAGCATCGTGCAATACGCGGTCGACTTCGACGGCAACAAGCAGATCGATCTGCGCACGAGTCAGGCGGATGCGATTGGCAGCGTCGCGAATTATCTGAAGCAGAACGGCTGGGAAACGGGCCGTCCAGTGGTGTGGAAAATCGCATCGGACACCGGTAGTCTCGGTATCGCGCAGGCCGCCGCCGACGGCCAGCCTGAGCCACACTGGCCGCTTCAACAACTGCTGCGCGCGGGCATGCTGATGAACGAACCGGGCCTCGATATCGCATCGGAAGCCGGCACGCCGGTCGCGATGATCGACCTGCCGACGCCAGGCCGCGCGACTGAATACATGCTGGGCCTGAAAAACTTCTACGTACTCACGCGCTACAACCGCAGCTTCTTCTACGCGCTCGCCGTGTACGAACTCGGGCAGCGCATCAAGGCGCAGGTCGCGAGCGAAACGGCCGCCGGCGCGAATTCGAGCGGCGTGCCAGGCGCAGCCGCATCGGGTACGAACGCGCAATAACCCGCCTGCACATGAAGACGATCACGCCATAGAACGGAAAAAGCGCCTTTCGGCGCTTTTTTACTGGCGATCAAGGCTCTGGCCGCGATCAGGCGGGAAACACCCCGGTCGACAGATAGCGGTCACCGCGATCGCACACGACGAACACGATCGTCGCGTTTTCGACCTGACGCGCGATGCGCAATGCGACTTCACACGCGCCTGCCGCGGAAATGCCGCAGAAGATGCCTTCCACGGCGGCCATACGCCGCGCCATCGATTCGGCCGCTGCCTGGCTCACGTTCTCGACGCGATCCACACGGCTGCGATCGAAGATCTTCGGCAGATACGCTTCCTGCCATTTGCGGATGCCCGGAATGCGCGAGCCTTCTTCCGGCTGTGCACCGACAATTTCGATCGACTCGTTCTTTTCCTTCAGGTACTGCGACACGCCCATGATCGTGCCCGTGGTGCCCATCGCCGAGACAAAGTGCGGGACGCGGCCTTCCGTGTCCCTCCAGAGTTCCGGGCCGG
>CALFSF010000274.1 GCA_937917025.1 uncultured Paraburkholderia sp. | reverse complement strand
GAAGACGTGTTCGCGCGCGTCTCGTTCGTGCTGTCGGCGAAGGTGCTGGACCCGCAGTTCCAAGGCCAGATCAAGGAACGGCTGAATAGCCGCGACGCCGTGAAGCTGGTGTCGTCGTTTGCCCGCCCGGCGCTCGAGTTGTGGCTGAACCAGCACGTCGAGCACGGCAAGAAGCTCGCCGACCTTGTCATCAAGCAGGCGCAGGCGCGCACGCGCGCCGGGCAGAAGGTCGAAAAGCGCAAGAGCTCGGGCGTGGCGGTGCTGCCGGGCAAGCTGACGGATTGCGAATCGACGGAAATCGGCCGCAACGAACTGTTCCTCGTCGAGGGCGATTCGGCCGGCGGTTCGGCCAAGATGGGCCGCGACAAGGAGTATCAGGCCATTCTGCCGCTGCGCGGCAAGGTGCTGAACACGTGGGAGACCGAACGCGACCGGCTCTTCGCCAATAACGAAGTGCACGACATTTCGGTGGCGATCGGCGTCGATCCGCATGGCCCGGACGACAAGGTCGATCTGTCGAACCTGCGCTACGGCAAGATCTGCATCCTGTCCGACGCGGACGTCGACGGCGCGCACATCCAGGTGCTGCTGCTCACGCTCTTCTTCAAGCATTTCCCGCAGCTGATCGAGCGCGGCCATGTGTGCGTGGCGCGTCCGCCGCTCTTTCGTGTCGATGCACCCGCGCGCGGCAAGAAGCCGGCGCAGAAGCTGTACGCGCTCGACGAAGGCGAACTCGAAGCGATTCTGGACAAGCTGCGCAAGGACGGCGTGCGTGAATCGCAGTGGACGATCAGCCGCTTCAAGGGCCTCGGCGAAATGAGCGCCGAGCAGCTGTGGGACACCACGATGAACCCCGATACGCGGCGTCTTTCGCCGGTTGCGCTCGGCTCGCTCGATTTCGACGCGACCGTCGCACGCATGACGATGCTGATGGGCAAGGGCGAAGCGGCGTCGCGCCGCAGCTGGCTCGAAGAGAAGGGCAACGAAGTCGAAGCGGATATCTGAGCGAGCGCGCTGACGCATCCCGGCACCCGGCATCCCGCGCGCGCATGCCCTCACGCAAAAAAACGGACACGACATCCAGATGGACGACAACACTCCCGATCTTTTCACCGAAGCGGTACCGGCCGACGATTTCCTGACGCTCGGCAACTACGCGGAACGCGCGTACCTCGACTACGCGGTGAGCGTGGTGAAGGGCCGCGCGCTGCCCGACGTGTGCGACGGCCAGAAGCCCGTGCAGCGCCGCATCCTGTTCGCGATGAACGAGATGGGTCTTGCCGATAACGCGAAGCCGGTGAAGTCGGCGCGCGTCGTCGGCGACGTGCTGGGCAAGTATCATCCGCACGGCGACCAGTCGGCGTATGACGCGCTCGTGCGGCTCGCGCAGGATTTTTCGATGCGCTATCCGCTGATCGACGGCCAGGGCAACTTCGGTTCGCGCGACGGCGACGGCGCGGCGGCGATGCGCTACACCGAGGCGCGTCTCACGCCGATCGCAAAACTGCTGCTCGATGAAATCAACCAGGGCACGGTCGATTTCATGCCGAACTACGACGGCTCGTTCGAAGAGCCGAAGCTGTTGCCGGCGCGTCTGCCGTTCGTGCTGCTGAACGGCGCGTCCGGTATCGCGGTGGGGCTCGCGACGGAAATCCCGTCGCACAACCTGCGCGAGGTCGCGGCGGCGGCGGTGGCGATGATCCGCAACCCGAAGCTCTCGCACGCCGAGGTGATGCAGCTCGTGCCGGGCCCCGATTTTCCGGGCGGCGGCCAGATCATCTCCAGCGAGGCGGAAATTGCCGCCGCGTACGAAACTGGCCGCGGCAGCCTGAAGGTGCGCGCGCGCTGGAAGATCGAGGAGATGGCGCGCGGCCAGTGGCAGGTCGTGTTCACCGAGCTGCCGCCGAACACGTCCGGCCAGAAGGTGCTCGAGGAAATCGAGGAGCAGACCAACCCGAAGATCAAGCTCGGCAAGAAAACGCTCACGCCCGAGCAGTTGCAGACGAAGCAGACGATGCTCGCGCTGCTCGACGCCGTGCGCGACGAATCGGGCAAGGACGCGCCGGTGCGTCTCGTGTTCGAGCCGAAGTCGAGCCGCATCGACCAGACCGAATTCGTCAACACGCTGCTCGCGCATACGAGCCTGGAATCGAACGCGTCGCTGAATCTGGTGATGGTCGGTGCCGACGGCCGGCCGCGCCAGAAGGGCATCAGCGAAATCCTCGGCGAGTGGATCGGCTTCCGGTTCGCGACGGTCACGCGCCGCACGCAGCATCGCCTGATGAAGGTCGACGACCGGATCCATATTCTCGAAGGCCGGATGATCGTCTTCCTGAATATCGATGAAGTCATCCGGATCATTCGCGAGTCTGATGAACCGAAGTCCGCGTTGATCTCAGCGTTCGGTCTGTCGGACCGGCAGGCTGAAGACATTCTTGAGATTCGTCTGCGTCAACTGGCGCGGCTTGAGAAGATCAAGATCGAGAAGGAACTGTCCGAGTTGCGCGACGAGAAGGCAAAGCTCGAAGAACTGCTCGGCAGCGAATCGGCCATGAAGCGTCTGCTCATCAAGGAAATCGAGGGCGACGCGAAGCAGTACGGCGATGAGCGCCGCACGCTGATCCAGCAGGAAAAGCGCGCGACGTTCGAAGCGCGCGTCGTCGATGAACCGGTCACGGTGGTGGTGTCGCAGAAGGGCTGGGTGCGCGCACTCAAGGGCCACGCACTCGATCCGGCCGGCTTCACGTTCAAGGCCGGCGACGGCCTGTATGCGGCGTTCCAGTGCCGCACGCCGGACATGCTGATCGCGTGGGGCAGCAAGGGTCGCGTCTATTCCGTCCCGGTCGCGACGTTGCCGGGTGGGCGTGGCGACGGCGTGCCGGTCACGTCGCTGATCGAGCTCGAATCGGGCACGTATCTGATGCATTACTACGCGGCTTCGACGGATCAGGCATTGCTGCTTGCTTCGAGCAACGGCTTTGGCTTCGTCGCGAAGGTGGGCGACATGGTGAGCCGTGTGAAGGCCGGCAAGGCGTTCATGACGATCGACGAAGGCGCGACACCGCTCGCGCCAATGCCGATGCTGCCGGACGCGGTGCAGGTGGCGTGTCTGTCGGGCGCGGGGCGCCTGCTGGTGTTCGGCTTCGATGAGATGAAGACGCTTTCCGGCGGCGGACGCGGCGTCACGCTGATGGCGCTCGACGACAAGGAAGCGCTCGCGCAGGCGCTGGCGATCGGCAAGGCAGGCGTCGTGCTGCAGGGCACGGGGCGCGGCGGCAAGCAGCAGGAGGAAACGCTGGCTGGCGCGGCGCTGGCGCCGCACGTGGGCAAGCGGGCACGCAAGGGCCGCGCGCCGGATACGAAGCTGAAGGTGCAGGCGTTGAGGCCGGCGCTGGCGGGCTAGGGCGGCTTTCCCGAACGCTGGCTATCCGGTCAAGGCAGCAGGGACGAAGGGCTCACATCGATGCCCTTTGTCGTTTGCATGCCGGAACAGCATCGGAGCAGCACAGCGCGCGGGTGTCGCGACAATCGCCAGAGATGCAGTCAGGCGAATCAAAGCAAACCGAAGCACCGTGCCTGACGATGAAACCGTTGCAGGCAAACATCAAAATAAAACATAAAGATGAACTGCGCTGTTGAGCCGTAGTCGAATGCGTTCAATGGATGCTTCCAATGAAGCACGACAGTTCCACACCCCACAGGGAAAACAACCATCATGACCCAAGCCATTGAACTCGCGCTCTTTCTGCATCTGCTCGGCGTGGCCGTGTGGGTCGGCGGCATGGTGTTCGCGCATTTCTGCCTGCGGCCGGCGCTCGCCGATCTTTCGCCGCAGCTGCGTCTGCCGTTGTGGGAGTCGGTCTTCGCGCGCTTTTTCAACTGGGTCGGCGCCTCTGTGCTCGTCATCCTGATCACGGGCGGCTTCCTGCTGATGCAGTTCGGCGGCGGCCACGCATCGTGGACGCTGCATGCGATGGCCGGTCTCGGCATCGTGATGATGCTGCTCTTCGGGCACATCCGTTTTGCCGTGTTCCCGCGCATTCGTCGCGCGGTGCAGGCGCAGAACTGGCCGGATGGCGCACGCGCGGTCGGCACGGTGCGGCGTCTGGTGGTGATCAATCTGGTGCTGGGCGTCGTGACGATCGGTGTCGCTGTGATGTCGCGCGGGTTTTAACCTTTTCAGTCACGCAGACAGCC
>CALFSF010000273.1 GCA_937917025.1 uncultured Paraburkholderia sp. | reverse complement strand
CCGCCGACCGCGCCTGGGCGATATGGCTGCGTTCCATGCCGCCGAGCGCGTACACGGGCGTATCCGTCAGCGAAACCAGCGCGGCGAAGGTGTCCCACCCCAGCGGCGATGCGTCAGGATGCGTGCGTGTCCGCAATACCGGCGAGAGCGTGACGAAATCCGCATCGAGTGCCTGAGCCTGGGATAACTGCGCGGCGTCATGACAGCTGGCGGAAAACAGAACGTCGCGCGATACAGGGCGCCGGGTTTGCGTCATCAGAAGCTGGCTGCTCATATGCACGCCGTCGGCGCCGCGCGTGTCGAGCATGAACGCCGCGTGATTCACGATCAGTCTCGCATTGAACGCGTGGCAGAGATCGAGCGCCTGCCTCGCGAGCAGCGCGTAGTGGTCCGCGCTCATCGTCTTGCTGCGCAGCTGGACGAGCGCAATACCTGCCTTGAGCGCCTGTTCGAGGCAATCGAGAAAGAAGTCCTGGCGGGTTGCGTCCGGCTCGGGCGTGATCAGATAGCAGTGCGGCAGTGAAAGTGTGTTTTTCATCAGGACGTCGCCTGGTTTCCGAGCGCACAGTGTAAAGGCAGATGGCACATGACGATCGCCGTTCACAACGGACAGCTTTGTACGACGCGACGCTTTGGTAGTATCTGGCTTTACATCCATCCGGCTTTGCCATGCTTGCACTCAAGCTCACGCTAGTTCCTTTCTTTCTGCTGAGCGTCTCGATGTCCGGTAAATGGTGGGGTCCATCGATCGCCGGATGGCTTGCCGGACTCCCCGTCGTCGCAGGCCCCATTCTTTATCTGCTTGTCCTCGAGCATGGCCCCGGGTTTGGCGCGCGGGCTGCGACCCTGTCTCTTTCCGCGGTCCTCGCATCCGAAGCGTTCAATTTTGCCTACGCCTGGATATGTCGTCGCCGTTCATGGCCGATCGCGCTGGCCGCCGCGCTGGGAACCTGGTTCGTCGCCGCGTGCCTTCTGTCGTTGCTGCCGGTTTCGCCGGTGTGGGCAGTGTGCGTGGCGTTGACCGCCGTGCTCTTCGGCCAGTCGTTTCTGCCGCGCAGTTCCGCCGTCGCCGCCGGAGCGCCGCTTCGTCACGCGGATCTGGCCGGCAGAATGCTCGCCGGCGCGGTGCTTACGCTGGTCGTCACGGCGGTTTCAGGCCGCGTAGGCGCGACGTGGAGCGGATTGCTCGCCGTCTTCCCGTTACTTGCGAGCGTGCTGTCGGTTTCGTCGCATCGCGCGCATGGACCAGCGTTCGTGGTGTCGCTGCTGCGCGGGATGGTGCTGGGCCGCTTTGCGTTCGCGGCGTTCTGTCTGTTTCTTTCGCTCGCGCTTCCTTATCAGGCGGTCACGACCTCGTTCATCGAGGCGGCGGCGCTGGCGATGTTCGTACAGTGGTGTACCAGGCGTCTGACCGTGACGGCCGGTGCGCGGGTGCAAGCTGAAAGCGCGGCCGGGATGGAGTGAGGATTGCCGGCCGCGCGGCGCCTCAAGCCGCTGCCGCTGAAACCGCCGCTCTAAGGCCCAACAGATAACTGTCGACGCCAAAGCCGCAGATCTGTCCATTGACGATTTCGGCGAATACCGACTGATGCCGGAACGCTTCACGTGCATGGATATTGGACATGTGAATTTCGACGATGGGCACGGTGAGGATCGCAAGCGCATCGCGAATGCCGTAGCTATAGTGCGTCCACGCGCCCGCGTTGATGAGCACGCCGTCGGCCTTTTCGGTGAACGCCTTGTGGATGCGCTCGCACATGTCGCCTTCGCTGTTGGTCTGGAAGCTCTGGACCGCCACGCCGAGTTCCTTGCCGAGCGCCTGCAGCCTGCTGTCGATTTCGTCGAGCGTGATCGTGCCGTACTGCGCCGGATCGCGCTTGCCGAACATGTTGTGATTGATGCCGTGAAGCATGACGAATGTTTTCATGGATCTTCCTTCAGGGGATGTCGTGGACGTCAATGGACCGGTGTCGTGTCGACGATCGAGCCGGTGCGGGCGGCTTGCACGATCGCCTCGGTGATCTTCAGGTTCTGCAAACCGTCGCGCACGCTGACGAGCGGCTCTGCTTCGCCGCGAATGACGCGCGCGAAATGCTCGATCTGAAGCCTGAGCGGATCGTCGCGCGTCACATCGGCAACGCTGGTTTCGAAGGGCTTCCACCACGAGCGGTCTTCGGCGTTGCGCCAGCTTTTCATGCGCATCGTCGGCACGGCGAGCGAGCCGAACGTGCCGGCGATCACGTAGCAATCCTCGTCGGGATACGTCGGATACGCGTTGTTTTCCTGCGATGTCTGCTCCCAGCTGCGCGCGCTTGCCGCGGTATCGGACAGCATGAAGCTGCCGAGCGCGCCATTCGCAAAACGCAGGTTGATGGCAACGGTGTCCTCGACGGGAAAGCCGCGCGTCGCCCGCGATGCGAACGCCTGCACCGCGACGATATCGCCGCACAGCATCCGCAGATTGTGCACTTCGTGAATCATGTTGAGCAGGACGGGACCCCCACCCGGCTGCCGACGCCACGGCGCATCGGCGAAATATTGATCCGGCTTGAAAAACACCGCGCTGCCCATGACGGCGACAAGCGCGCCGAGGCGTCCTTCGTCGATCACCTGCTTCGCGCGCGCCATGATCGGACTGTGCGCGCGATGATGGCCGATCAGCATTTTCACGCCCGTGCGATCCACTTCGGCGACGAGCTTCTCCGCTTCGGCGACGGTGGGCGTGACGGGTTTTTCGAGCAACGTCGGCACGCGCGCCTGGAGGCACGTCAGCGCGTGTTCGAGATGCAGCTGGTTCGGTGTCGCGAGAATGACGCCGTCAGGACGTGCCTTCTCGAACAGCGCATCGAGCGACGTGTAGAGCGGCACGCCTTCCTTCGCGGCGACCGCCTGTGCGGCAGGCGACGGGTCGACGATTGCCGACAGCGTGCAGGTGTCGCTCTGTCGCGCGGCGGCGATATGCGCGAGGCCGATATAGCCTGCGCCCGCAACCGCAATCCGGGTCTTTTTCATTCCACCTTTTCCTGAATCTGAGCCTGTAAATACAGCCGTTTGCTTGCGTGATCGACGGGTTACGGCTAGGGTAATGTGCAACTCACAGGACACAATGCGGCCAGATGGAAAATCAGAATGTGCTCACAGCCACGAATGACGCCTTTCTGCGCGATCTGCAGCTCTTCTGCCACATCGCCAGAAAGGGAAGCTTCATCGCCGCCTCGACGGAAATGGGGTTGTCGCCTTCGCACGTCAGCAAGCGCATTGCGATGATGGAGGCGAGTCTTGGCGTGAAGCTCTTTCAGCGCACCACGCGCAGGGTCAGCGTGACGAGCGACGGCGAGGCCGCGCTGCAATGGGCGCAGAAAATTCTCGATGACGTGCAGGGCATGGCCGATACGTTTGCCGACCGCCGCAGCGCGCTACGCGGCTTGCTGCGCATCAGCACGAGTCTGCGGCTCGGGCGCAACCACGTGTCGCCGGTTCTTGCGATGCTGCACACGCAGCATCCGGATCTCGAAGTCTGGCTGGAACTGCTCGACCGGCGGGCCGACCTCATCGGCGAAAACTTCGACATCGACATTCGCGTGGGCGAAGTGCAGGAGCCGCACCTGATCGCGCACCGGATCGTGGAGAGCACGCGCATTCTGTGCGCGGCGCCCGCGTACCTCGAACGCCGGGGCATGCCGGCCGCGCTGAACGATCTGGCCGCGCACAACTGCCTGGTGTTTCGGGGGCGCGACGACCGTTTCGGCGTATGGCGCCTCGCCGGGCCGCAAGGCGAAAAAAGCGTGAAGGTGACCGGCACGGTCGCGTCCAATCACAGCGACATCGTCGTGCAATGGGCGCGTGACGGCTTTGGCATCGTCATGGTGTCGGTGTGGGACGTCGCGGAAAGCCTGCGCTCGGGCGAACTGGTGCGCGTGCTGCCGGACTACGCGCAACCGGCGGATGTGTGGGCGGTGACGTCGGAACGGCTGTCCTCTTCCGCGAAGATCCAGGTGTGCATCGACTTCCTCAGGGAACAGCTGACGCACGGGCCGTACGCGCTCGTCACGCGGGGTGTGGGCGGATTGTGAGCGCACGGGTGCGGTCCACGCGGCGACATCCGCGAAACCGGTCGAAACCCGTGTGCCGCCGACCCGCATGGCCGCCCATGCTCCGGCGCCCCCAACGCGCGGAGGCGCATTCGGATACCATTGACAGTTCAGCAGCCTGTTCTGGCAGGCGCGCGCGTATCACTGCCTCACATTCCTTCTCCATCTGGAACCCGACATCGTGACCTCCACCTATACCGATACCCGACTCCTGATCAACAACGCATGGTGCGACGCCGCAAGCGGCAAGACGCTCGACGTCGTCAATCCCGCGACTGGCAAGCCCATCGGCAAGGTGGCGCACGCCGGGATTCCCGACCTCGACCGGGCGCTCGCGGCCGCGCAAAGCGGATTCGACGCATGGCGCAAGATCCCCGCCAACGAGCGCGCGACGACGATGCGCAAGGCCGCGAGCCTCGTGCGCGAGCGCGCCGCGGACATCGCCCGCCTGATGACGCAGGAACAGGGCAAGCCGTTCCCGGAAGCGCGGGTCGAAGTGCTGGCCGCCGCCGACATCATCGAATGGTTCGCCGACGAAGGTCGCCGCGTGTACGGCCGGATCGTGCCGTCGCGCAACCTGTCGGCGCAGCAGCTGGTGATCAAGGAGCCGATCGGCCCGGTTGCCGCGTTCACACCGTGGAATTTCCCGGTCAACCAGATCGTGCGCAAGCTGAGCGCGGCGCTCGCGAGCGGCTGCTCGTTCCTCGTGAAGGCGCCGGAAGAAACCCCGGCTTCGCCGGCGGGACTGCTGCAGGCTTTCGTGGATGCAGGCGTGCCGCCGGGCACGGTCGGTCTTGTCTTCGGCGATCCGGCTGAAATTTCCAGCTACCTGATTCCGCACCCGGCCATCCGCAAGGTGACGTTCACCGGTTCGACGCCGGTCGGCAAGCAGCTGGCGGCGCTCGCCGGCCAGCACATGAAGCGCGCGACGATGGAACTGGGCGGTCACGCGCCCGTCATCGTCGCGGAAGACGCGGACGTGGCGCTCGCCGTGAAAGCGTCGGGCGGCGCGAAATTCCGTAACGCCGGCCAGGTCTGCATTTCGCCGACGCGCTTCCTCGTGCACAACAGCATCCGCGAAGAGTTTGTCGCCGCGCTGGTCAAGCACGCCGAAAGCCTGAAACTCGGCGACGGTCTCGCCGAAGGCACGACGCTCGGGCCGCTCGCCAACGCGCGTCGCCTGACGGCGATGAGCAAGGTGATCGACGACGCACGCGCAACGGGCGCCACGGTCGCGACCGGTGGCGAGCGCGTCGGCGCGGAAGGCAACTTCTTCTCGCCGACGGTGCTGACGAACGTGTCGCTCGAAGCCGATGTGTTCAACAACGAGCCGTTCGGCCCGATCGCGGCCGTCCGTGGCTTCGACAGGCTCGAAGACGCGATTGCCGAAGCGAATCGTCTGCCGTTCGGCCTCGCCGGTTATGCGTTCACGAAGTCGTTCCGCAACGTGCATCTGCTGTCGCAGCAGATGGAAGTCGGCATGCTGTGGATCAACCAGCCCGCCACGCCTTCGCCGGAAATGCCGTTTGGCGGCGTGAAGGATTCGGGCTACGGTTCGGAAGGCGGCCCGGAAGCGATGGAAGCCTATCTCGTGACGAAGGCCGTCTCGGTGATGGCAGTCTGATTCACGTTTGAGCTGTAACGCCGCCGCCCGACGTCTTGCCTGAAAAGCAAAGCGGACGGCTGCGTTTTCATTGCCTGCCTAACCACGCGGCAAAGCCCTGAAATCATGCGTTCGAATCCAGATACGGCAGTGACGGTAGTGGTGGCGGAAACGGACGGCGTCGTCATCGGCGAAGATGGCCTTGCGCGCCCGCCGTGGGCCGCGGTCGATCCGCTGTTGCAGCGCTATTACGACACCGAGTGGGGCATGCCGGTGCGCGACGAGCGCGGACTCTTCGAGCGTCTCGCGCTGGAAGGCTTTCAGTCCGGTCTCTCGTGGCTCACGATCCTGCGCCGGCGCGAGGCGTTTCGCGCCGCGTTTCGCGACTTCGAACCGGATACCGTTGCCGCCTTCACGCAGGACGATGTCGAAAGGCTGCTGGCCGACAGTGGCATCATCCGCAATCGCGCGAAGATTCTGGCGACGATCGGCACCGCGGCCGCAACCGTCGCGCTGCGCGCGAATGGCGGGCTTGCGGCTTTCATCTGGTCGTTCA
>CALFSF010000272.1 GCA_937917025.1 uncultured Paraburkholderia sp. | reverse complement strand
CTCTGTGTCAGAGAGCGCGAGACCGGTTTCGTCGCAGGAGCTTTCGATGCCGAGGACGAGCATGATTTTGGGGGCTGGACGGGCGCCGCGAAGGCGGCCGAAACGTAAGGGGGAGCCTGAAAGTATAGCAGCGACGGCTGGGGAGCGAAGGGCGGCAGGTACAATGCGCGCCATGGAATCCTTCGATATTGCGGTGATCGGCGCGGGCGCGGCGGGCATGATGTGCGCGGCGGTGGCCGGGCAACTCGGCCGGCGCGTGGTGCTGATCGATCATGCGCCGCGCCTCGCGGAGAAAATCCGCATTTCCGGCGGCGGCCGGTGCAACTTCACGAACCTGTACGCCGGGCCGGGCAATTATCTGTCGACGAATCCGCATTTCTGCCGCTCGGCGCTGGCGCGCTACACGCCGCGCGATTTCATGGCGCTTCTCAAGCGCCACCGCGTCACGTGGCACGAGAAGCACAAGGGCCAGTTCTTCTGCGACCAGTCGAGCGAAGCGGTCATCGATGTACTCAAGCACGAATGCGACGCCGGCAACGTAGCGTGGCGCCGTCCGCTCGCCGTCGAGCAGGTCAGGCACGACGCCGCCACGGGTTTCGCGCTCGACACCCACACCGGGCCGATCCACGCGCGCGCGGTCGTGGTGGCAACGGGCGGATTGTCGATTCCGAAAATCGGCGCGACGGACTTCGCCTACCGCCTCGCGAAGCAGTTCGGCCACAAGCTGATCGATACGCGCCCGGCGCTCGTGCCGCTGACGTTCGCCGCCGACGACTGGGCGCCGTTTTCGGCGCTATCGGGCGTTTCGCTGGAAGTCCAGCTGGCGACCGGCAGCAAAAAGACCGGCGGTGAGTTCGTCGAAGATCTGCTTCTCACCCATCGTGGGCTGTCCGGTCCAGGCGTGCTGCAGATTTCGAGCTACTGGCAACCGGGTGAGCCGATCCACGTGAATCTGCTGCCGGACAGGGACGCCGCGACGGCGCTTCTGGAGGCCAAGAGCGGCACGAAGCGGCAGATCGCGAACCTGCTTGCCGAGTGGGTGCCGACGCGCCTCGCGCACGTATGGCTGGAGACGCACGCGATTCCCGCCGAGGCGCGCGTCGCGGATCTGCCGGACCGGACGCTGCGCCGGATCGGTGAAGCGCTCTCGCGCTGGACGCTCACGCCGAGCGGCACCGAAGGCTATCGCAAGGCCGAGGTCACCCGCGGCGGTATCGACACGCGCGAGCTGTCTTCTTCGACGATGATGAGCGCCCGCACGCCTGGGCTGTACTTCATCGGCGAGGCCGTCGACGTCACGGGCTGGCTTGGCGGCTACAACTTCCAGTGGGCGTGGGCGTCGGGTGTCGCGGCAGGCCAGGCGGCCGCGGAGCAGGTTTTGGGGGCTTGACGGCGCCGTGTCTTTGTGCGAAAGGTCTGCTATAATTTCCAACCTTTGCAAAGCTCCGTTATTGAAAAATGACGACTATCCGCGTAAAAGATAATAACGAGCCCTTCGAAGTCGCAATGCGCCGCTTCAAGCGCACGATCGAGAAGAACGGCCTTCTGACCGAACTTCGTTCGCGCGAGTTTTACGAAAAGCCAACGGCAGAACGCAAGCGCATGAAGGCGGCCGCGGTCAAACGCCACTTCAAACGTCTGCGCAGCCAGATGTTGCCCAAAAAGCTTTATTGATTGCTTGCTCGCCGCAATCGCTTTGAGCGCGGGGCGGGCAACCGGTGATGGCATCGAGCCGATGTCATCGCAAGCGGAAAACCCAGGCCGGAAGGCCGCACCGGTGAGGCCGCAACCATTACGCGAATCTACGACAACCCGCTTGAGGAAGGTGTCCCCAAGCGGGTTTTTGCCTTGACGCGCAGGCGTTGCCGGACTGATTTCAGGGCTTGTTCGTCAGGCTTGTTTAAATTCAACGCATTCAGGTGAGTGATGAGTCTCAAGGACCAGATCAACGACGATATGAAAGCCGCCATGCGGGCGCGCGAGGCCGAACGTCTCGGCACGATCCGCCTGCTGCTTGCCGCGATCAAGCAGCGCGAAGTCGACGAGCGCGTGACGCTCGACGATACGGCGATCACGGCCGTTATCGACAAGATGATCAAACAGCGCAAGGACTCGATCAGCCAGTTCGAAGCAGCCGGGCGCACCGACCTCGTCGACAAGGAAGCGGCCGAACTCACCGTGCTCACCGCCTATATGCCGCAGCAACTGTCTGATGCCGAAGTCGCCGCCGAAGTGCAGGCCGCGATCGCGCAGACCGGCGCCGCCGGCCCACAGGACATGGGCAAGGTGATGGGCGTGCTCAAGCCGAAGCTCGCTGGCCGCGCGGACATGACGGCCGTGTCCGGGCTCGTCAAGGCAGCACTCGCGAAGTAATTGCTCCGTCCGTGTGCGGCAAGCCGTGCCGGCTTGCCGCCGGACTTTCATGTCATTCGAGGCCGCCTTTCCACTGTGATTCCGCACTCGTTCCTGCAGGATCTGCTGAACCGCGTCGATATCGTCGACGTGGTCGGTCGTTTCGTGCAGTTGAAAAAGGGCGGCGCGAATTTCATGGGACTGTGCCCGTTTCACAATGAAAAGAGCCCTTCGTTTACCGTTAGTCCGACTAAGCAGTTTTATCACTGCTTCGGTTGCGGCGCGCACGGCACGGCGATCGGTTTTCTGATCGAACATGCCGGGCTGACGTTTCCGGAGGCCGTGAACGAGCTGGCGCAATCGGTCGGCCTCACGGTGCCGCAGGAACCTTCGCCGATGCGCGGCGGAGGCGGCGGTGGTGAAGGGTATGCGCCGGCGGTATCGAAAGCCGTCACCACCGCGCTGTCTGACGTGATGCAGGTCGCGTGCGACTTTTATCGCAAGCAGCTGCGTGGCGCGCCCAACGCCATTCAGTACCTTAAAAAGCGCGGGCTGACCGGCGAAATCGCGGCCCGCTTCGGGCTCGGCTATGCGCCGGACGGCTGGCAGAACCTCGAATCCGCGTTCCCCGATTACCGGGACGATTCGCTCGTCGAATCCGGGCTCGTGATCGTCAGCGAGAAGTCCGATGCGCAGGGTCAGAACCGCCGTTATGACCGCTTTCGCGAGCGGATCATGTTCCCGATCCGCAACGTCAAAGGGCAGGTGATCGGGTTTGGCGGCCGTGTGCTGGACAGCGGCGAGCCCAAATATTTGAATTCGCCGGAAACGCCTCTATTTAACAAGGGCAGCGAGCTGTACGGCCTCTTCGAGGCGCGCCTCGCGATCCGCGAGCAGCAATACGTGCTGGTGGTCGAAGGGTATATGGATGTCGTCGCGCTGGCGCAGCTTGGGTTCCAGAACGCGGTTGCGACCCTCGGAACGGCGTGTACGCCGGTTCATGTGCAGAAACTGATGCGCCAGACGGATACGGTGATCTTCAGCTTCGATGGCGATTCGGCAGGCCGCCGCGCCGCGCGGCGCGCGCTGGACGCCTGTTTGCCGCACGCGGCCGACAACCGCACGATCCGCTTTCTGTTCCTGCCGGCGGAACACGATCCGGACAGCTACGTGCGCGAGTTCGGCACCGAGGGTTTCTCGGAGCAGGTGGCCCGCGCGATGCCGCTATCGCAGTTCATGCTGAACGAAGTGCTGGCCGGCAAGGAGCTGGATCAGCCGGAAGGCAAGGCGCGCGCGCTCTTCGACGCCAAGCCGCTGTTGCAGGCGCTGCCGGCGAACGCGCTGCGTGCCCAGATCATGCATATGTTCGCCGACCGGCTCGACGTGCCGTTCGACGAAGTGGCCGCGCTTTGCGAGGTCGATGCCCGGATTGCCGCGGCGTCGCGCGCCGCGCCGCCGCGTAAGGATCGCCGTAGCGTGACCGGGATCGAACAGCGGGCGCTGCGCAATCTGGTGATGCACCCGCGCATCGTTGCCGTGCTGGACGAAGACGCTGAACAGGCGCTGCTGACGGTCACCCGTCACGGCGAACTGTTCGAAGAGGTGACGACCCATGCGCGTGCGCTGGGCGAAGCGGCCGAGTTCCAGTTGCTGTCGGATCTGCTTAGAAACAGCGCAAATGCCCCGACTTTCGAAGAAATTTTCCGCGAAATTCTGGACTATGATGAAAACGTACGTGACCTGCTGCTGAAGAATCCCGAGGACGAAACGGTCGCCGAGGAGCGTCGCGAGCAGGAGCGGATTGTCGGCGAGGAACTGAAGGCGGCGATCTTCAGGATGAGCTATGACGCGTACAGTGCGCGGCTCGACCAGTTGTCGCGGCAGTCGAGACATACGCCGGAAGAGCTGGCTGAATATACCGATCTGAACCGCAGGCGGGCGGACATGAAACGTCAACTCGGGCTGTGACGGGGGTGCTGGAACCTGAGGTGCTATAATAAAAGGTTCCCAGCAGTTTGTTTGCAGTTTTTGTTTGTTTTCCAGGCAAGAGGGCGAATTGCAATGGTAAAGACTACAGGCGGAAAGAAAGCGACGGGCAAAGGCTCCGAGGAGCCGACCAGAAAGGTCACGCAGGCCAGGTCTGCTTCTTCTTCCGCGAAAAAAACGTCTGCCACGAGCGTCGCGCCTCCTCCTGGGAAGAGATCCCCGTCCACTTCCGCCGCGCGAGCGGCGCCGGTTGCGGCATCTGTAGCTAACGCGGCTGGCGCCTCGAAAGCTTCAAAAGCCACGCAGCCAGCAACGAAGCGGCCGGGTTCCAGAAGTACCAGGGAAGCGGCTGTCGCGAAGGACAATGCGGCAGTGCGCGAGACTCCAGTATCCACGGTTCAATCGGCTGTTGTCCAGCAGCCGCGAGTCGAGACTATAGCCGGTATGGCGAACTCCATGACGAAAAAGCTGAACGAAGTATCCGTCGATGACGACGCAACCCAGAACGCAGAGGCAGCAGCAGCGCCGGTCGTTCCGGGCAAGGTCGAGAAGGTCAAGGCACGCGACCGCCGCGCAAAGGAAAAAGCACTGCTGAAAGACGCGTTTGCGTCCACGCAGCCGGGCACCGCCGAAGAACTCGAGGAGCGGCGCGCGAAACTGCGCGCGCTGATCAAGCTCGGCAAGGAACGCGGCTTCCTGACGTACGCCGAAATCAACGATCACCTCCCGGACAACTTCGCCGAGACGGAAGCGATCGAAGGCATCATCAGCACGTTCAACGATATGGGCGTGGCGGTGTACGAGCAGGCGCCCGACGCTGAAACGCTGCTTCTGAACGACAACGCGCCGGCGGCTTCGTCGGACGATGAAGTCGAGGAAGAAGCCGAAGTCGCGCTCTCCACCGTCGACTCCGAATTCGGCCGCACGACCGACCCGGTCCGCATGTACATGCGCGAAATGGGTACGGTCGAGTTGCTGACGCGCGAAGGTGAAATCGAAATCGCGAAGCGCATCGAGGACGGCCTGAAGCACATGGTGATGGCCATCTCCGCATGCCCGACGACGATTGCCGACATCCTTGCGATGGCCGAGCGCGTGGCGAACGAGGAAATCCGTATCGACGAACTCGTCGACGGCCTGATCGATGCCAACGCGGACGCGGACGGTTTCTCCGAGCAGGAAGCGGAAGCGATCGAGGCTGAAGAAGAGGAAGCCGAAGAGGAAGAAGAGGAAGAAGAGGAGGACGACGGCACCGCGCAGGCTACGGCCAACGCGGCACAGCTCGAGGCGCTCCGGCGCGCGTCGCTCGAAAAATTCGCGTCGATCAGCGAGTGGTTCGACAAGATGCGTCGTGCGTTCGAGAAGGAAGGCTACAAGTCGAAGGCGTATCTGAAGGCTCAGGAAACGATTCAGAACGAGCTGATGATGATCCGCTTCACGGCGCGTACCGTCGAGCGTCTGTGCGACACGCTGCGCGCGCAGGTGGATGAAGTGCGTCAGGTCGAGCGTCAGATCCTGCATACGGTCGTCGACAAGTGCGGCATGCCGCGTGCCGAGTTCATCGCGCGTTTCCCGGGCAATGAGACGGACCTCGAATGGTCGGAAAAGATCGTCGGCGAAGGTCACGCGTACAGCGCGATCCTCACGCGTAACATTCCGGCGATCCGCGAACAGCAGCAACGACTGCTCGACTTGCAGGCGCGCGTCGTGCTGCCGCTGAAGGATCTGAAGGAAACCAACCGTCAGATGGCGGCGGGCGAACTGAAGGCGCGTCAGGCGAAGCGCGAAATGACCGAGGCGAATCTGCGTCTCGTGATCTCGATTGCGAAGAAGTACACGAACCGTGGCCTGCAGTTCCTGGATCTGATCCAGGAAGGCAACATCGGCCTGATGAAGGCGGTGGACAAGTTCGAATATC
>CALFSF010000271.1 GCA_937917025.1 uncultured Paraburkholderia sp. | reverse complement strand
GCATCCAGGTGAAGCCCTACGTCATGGCGGCCGGTGCGCTCGCCGCGCTGCCGTCGGGCTCGACGCTGCTGATCGATCCGCGGCGTATTACTTTTGGTCTGTTGCAGGTCGTGCCGTCGAACGTGAAAATCGTCGAAGCCGTGAATCCCTCGACGTTCCTGAAGTCGCGCAAGACACCGGCGGAAGCGGAACACGTTCGCGCGACGATGGAGCAGGACGGCGCGGCGCTCGCCGAATTCTTCGCGTGGTTCGAGGGCGCGCTCGGCCGTGAAACGATCACCGAACTCACCATCGACGAACGTCTGACGGCGGCGCGCGCGCGTCGTCCGGGCTTTGTCACGCTGAGCTTCGGCACGATCGCCGGGTTCAACGCGAACGGCGCGATGCCGCATTACCGCGCGACGCAGGCTTCGCACGCCACGATCGAGGGCAACGGTTTGCTGCTGATCGATTCGGGCGGCCAGTACCTGAGCGGCACGACGGACATCACGCGCGTCGTGCCGGTCGGCACGATCAACGCCGACCATCGCCGCGACTTCACGACCGTGCTGAAGGGCACGATGGCGCTCTCGCGTGCGCAGTTTCCGCGCGGCATCCGCTCGCCGATGCTCGACTCGATCGCCCGCGCGCCGATCTGGGAAGCGGGCGCGGACTACGGCCACGGCACGGGTCACGGCGTGGGTTACTTCCTGAACGTGCACGAAGGCCCGCAGGTGATCTCGCACTACGCGCCGGCCGAAGCGTGGACGGCGATGGAAGAGGGCATGATCACGTCGATCGAGCCGGGCATTTACCGGCCGGGCAAGTGGGGCATCCGGATCGAAAACCTCGTGCTGAACCGCGAGGCGGAAAAGACCGCGTTTGGCGACTTCCTGAAGTTCGAAACGCTGACGCTGTGTCCGATCGATACCCGCTGCGTCGATCTCGCGCTGCTGCGTGACGACGAACGCGCGTGGCTCAACGCGTATCACGAGACGGTGCGCGCGCGCGTTTCGCCGCATGTGTCGGGCGACGCGAAGGCGTGGCTGGAAACACGCACGCAGGCGATCTGACGCGCGTGGCGCGCTGCGGTCTCAACTGGAGCCGGGCGCCTGCGTTCCGGCGTACTTCCCACATTCAACGGGCGATGGAGTGTGCATGGCGATCAAGGCAGTCGTTTTCGATTTCGGTGGCGTGCTGATCGACTGGAGCCCGCAATACGTCTACCGCACGCTGATTCCGGACGAAGCGGAGCGCCACTGGTTTCTCACGCACGTTTGCGCGATGGACTGGGTCATCCAGCAGGACGGCGGGCAGACGATCGAAGCGGGCACAGCCGAGCTGATCGCGAAGTTTCCCGAACACGAAACGCTGATCCGCGCGTTCTACGAGCGCTGGCACGAGATGATCCGCGGCGTGCTCGAAGACGGTATCGCCACGCTCGAAAAACTCGACGCGGCCAACGTGCCGCTGTTCGGGCTGACGAACTGGTCGGCCGAGACGTTTCCCTATGCGTGGGACAACTTCCCGGTATTGCGGCGCTTCAGGGACATCGTCGTCTCGGGGCGCGTGAAACTCGTGAAGCCCGATCCGGCGATTTTCGCGGAAATGATGAAGCGCATCGAGCCCCATCTGCCGGGCGTGCAGCCGGCGGAACTCGTTTTTATCGACGACAACCTGAAAAACGCCGAAGCCGCGACCGCGCTTGGCTGGCACGGCGTGCATCACACCGACGCGGCCCGAACCGAAGCGAAGTTGCGCGAACTGGGCTTGCCGGTCTGATTACATCGCGAGGCGCGTGCCGTGTGCCGCGCGTCCAGCAAGCCAGGCCGCTACGGCGAGAAACGGGGCGTAAGCCATGCCACTAAGGCGATGAACGGGGCGGGTGCGACGCGTCGGCCGGTGCCTTGCCGATCAGGTTCAGCAACGCGTTGCCCAGCCCCTTGACCGTTTCGCCCGCGCCCTTCGCGACGCCTGCGACGCTCACGCCGAGCGCTTCCGCGAGGCCGTTGCTCATTTTCGTCAGCAGGCTTTCGTTCAGCGAGAACTTCGGGTCTCGCAGATTGCCTTCGAGCACGAAGTGCAACGTGATGTCGTCGCCATGCTTCTTGAGCGCGGCGACAGCCGCCCGGGTCGGGATCGAGAGGAACGTGTCGACGGGGTTGCCGCTGTCGGCGAGTTGCAGATGGTGGATCGTCACCACGCCCGGTGCGTGAAGCTGGTAGTTGCGCACGGTCGAGTCCACTTTCATGTCTAGCGTGCCGCCCGTCACCTGCGCTTTCGCACCGGCTTTCCTGAGCAGATATGGATCGAGCGTCCTGACATCGACGCCGCGCAGCGTCGTGGTCGTCTGCGAATCCTTGCTGGCGATTTTTATCCAGCCGCCGAACGAAACGGTGCCGGTGTGCGACGGTCCCTTGATCGAGCCATTGACGGCGAGCGTCGTGGGTTCGTCCAGATCGGGCAGATGGATGTGATCGATCGTCGCGCTCGCATCGGTGATGGAGATCCGGTACGCGGGATTGCTCACCGTCATGTCGTAAAACACGAACGTGCCGTGCTGGAATTCGATGTGGTCGACAAGCTTTTCCGACGGCAGCGGCGATGCCGCGCTGGCGCCGGCAGCGTTCGCCGCCGTATTCGCGGGGGTTTTCAACGTCTGCCGGAGGTTCGGCAGCAACTGGACGCCGCCATCCTTCGTGCGCAGCACGGTCATGTTGAATCCGCTGACCACGACATTGCGCATATGAATACGCCGCTGGATCAGGTCGCGAACGTCAGGTTCGAGGACGACGGTGTCCGCGTGTAACGGATCGGCGGCGGGCCAGCCATCGGGCGCGCGCAGGCGGACGTTGGTGAGGCGGATGGATGTGAAGCCGACGTCGATGGTCTCGGCGCTGCCGCGTGGGCCGAGGGCGGCGGCGACGCGCTCTTTCACCTCGTGCTGGACGAACAGAAGGGCGGCCACCACGATGACAACCAGTATCGCCACCACGCCAGTCAGCGCGACGGCTATGCGACTGCCTTTCGACATCGGCATGTCTCTGCCTCCTCGTTGCCGCGCATGACGCGCGACCAGACCCCAGACCGTTTAGCCTTATCGCGCGGATCGATGACCGGCCCGCGGGCGAGACCAGCCGTGCTGAAGCTGCCTCGCCAACACCTGCGCCAATCCGCCCGATCCACCTCGCCACGTGCGCACGGATCAGCCCCGACCGAGGCCGGCCCGGCGCGCCGTAGCCGCGCGACCTACCGCGTGATCGGCTTGTAGCGCAGGCGTTTCGGCCGTGCGGCTTCCTCGCCGAGACGGTTGCGCTTGTCCGCCTCGTATTCCTGATAGTTGCCGTTGAAGAACGTCACCTGCGATTCGCCTTCGAACGCCAGAATGTGTGTCGCGATACGGTCGAGGAACCAGCGATCGTGCGAGATCACCAGCACCGAGCCCGCGAACTCCAGCAACGCATCTTCGAGCGCGCGCAGCGTTTCGACGTCGAGGTCGTTCGACGGTTCGTCGAGCAGCAGCACGTTGCCGCCCGCGATCAGCGTTTTCGCCAGATGCAGCCGGCCGCGTTCACCGCCCGACAGGTTGCCGACGTTCTTCTGCTGGTCGCCGCCCTTGAAGTTGAAGCGGCCGATGTAGGCCCGCGACGGCGTTTCGTACTTGCCGACGGTCAGCACATCCGCACCGCCCGAAATCTCTTCGAAGACGGTCTTCGAGCCATCGAGCGCATCGCGGCTCTGGTCCACGTACGCGAGCTTCACGGTCGGGCCCTGCACGATCTCGCCCGAATCCGGCTGCTCCTTGCCGGTCAGCATGCGAAAGAGCGTCGACTTGCCCGCGCCGTTCGGCCCGATGATGCCGACGATCGCGCCCGCCGGAATCTTGAGGCTCAGGTCGTCGATCAGCAGGCGGTCGCCGTAAGCCTTCGTCACGTTCCTGAATTCGATCACCTCGTTGCCGAGACGGTCGCCAACCGGGATGAAGATTTCCGACGTTTCGTTGCGCTTCTGATAATCCTGGCTGCTCAGTTCCTCGAAACGCGCGATACGCGCCTTCGATTTCGCCTGACGGCCCTTCGGGTTCTGGCGCACCCACTCCAGTTCCTTCTTGATCGCCTTCTGACGCGCCGATTCCGTGGCTTCTTCCTGCTTCAGCCGCTCTTCCTTCTGGTCGAGCCAGCTGCTGTAATTGCCCTTCCACGGAATGCCGTGACCGCGATCGAGTTCGAGAATCCACTCGGCGGCGTTATCGAGGAAGTATCTGTCGTGGGTCACAGCAACCACCGTGCCCGGGAAGCGCGTGAGGAACTGTTCGAGCCACTCGACCGATTCCGCGTCCAGGTGGTTGGTCGGTTCGTCGAGCAGCAGCATGTCGGGCTTTTCGAGCAGCAGCTTGCACAGCGCCACGCGGCGTTTTTCGCCGCCCGACAGGTGTTCGATTTTCGCGTCCCACGCGGGCAGGCGCAGCGCGTCGGCGGCGATCTCGATCTGCTGTTCCGGGCTGCCGCCGTCGGCGGTGGCGAGAATGGCTTCGTACTTTGCCTGTTCGGCGGCGAGCGCGTCGAAGTCGGCGTCCGGCTCAGCGTACGCGGCGTAGATTTCGTCGAGCTTCTTCTGTGCGTTGAAGACATCGCCGAGGCCTTCCTCGACCGCCTCACGTACGGTTTTTTGCGGGTCGAGCTGCGGTTCCTGCGGCAGATAGCCGATGTTCAGATTCGGCATCGGCGTGGCTTCGCCCTCGATGTCCTTGTCGACACCCGCCATGATGCGGATCAACGTCGATTTGCCCGAGCCGTTCAGGCCGAGCAGACCGATTTTCGCGCCGGGAAAGAACGACAGCGAGATGTCCTTCAGGATTTGACGCTTGGGCGGCACGATCTTGCCGACCCGGTTCATGGTGAAGACGTATTGGGCCATTTGCTTGAAATCAGGCGTTGACGCCGCCGCCCGCGTGCGGGCGGCGGTCGTGGGTGGATGGGTATGCGTTTCCCGGATGGCGCCGGCGACCGGCGCGCAGGGAGAACTGGCATTGTACTTCGCCGTCCAGGGCGAAAGTGCCGCTACAGGCAGTGGCTATGCCATCCGGCCAGGGTGAC
>CALFSF010000270.1 GCA_937917025.1 uncultured Paraburkholderia sp. | reverse complement strand
ATCAAGGTGCGCTATCTGCACAGCGATATCGATACCGTCGAGCGCGTCGAGATCATTCGCGATCTGCGGCTCGGCACTTTCGATGTGCTGGTCGGCATCAACCTGCTGCGCGAAGGGCTGGACATTCCGGAAGTGTCGCTCGTGGCGATTCTCGATGCCGACAAGGAAGGTTTCCTGCGCGCCGAGCGCTCGCTGATCCAGACGATCGGCCGGGCCGCGCGTAACGTGAACGGCAAGGCGATCCTGTATGCGGACCGCGTCACCGATTCGATGAAGCGCGCGATCGGCGAAACGGAGCGGCGGCGCGCGAAGCAGATCGCCTTCAACGAGAAGATGGGCATCGTGCCGCGTGGCGTCGTGAAGCGGATCAAGGACATCATCGACGGCGTCTACAACGTCGACGAAGCGCGCGCCGAACTGAAGGAACTGCAGACGCGCGCGAAATTCGAGGACATGTCCGAGAAGCAGTTGTCGAAGGAAATCAAACGAATCGAGAAGCAGATGATGGAGCACGCGAAGAATCTCGAATTCGAAAAGGCTGCCCAGGCCCGCGACCAGCTCGCGCTTTTGCGTCAGCGCGTGTTCGGCGCGAACGTCGGCGACCATCTGACGGGCACCGACTGAAAGACGTCGCCGGCGCCTGCCCGGTCCGCTCCGGCTGTGCGGCTTCACGCCGCACGGCACGCGAGCCGGCATGGCTCTCAATCCTCCCTGCGGCGCCGCGGCAACGACCACGGCGCTGCCGATGCATCCCGCCGCGCTTTGTCGAGGTGCCAAAACCCTGTCCGGATAAGGCTTTTCGGCACGCTGACATTTGTCCTTCACATTGAAGGGTGATAAACTCCCCAAGTATTGAGAATGGTTCGCATTAACGTTCCTGGCCCGCACGGCGGGAATGTTCGCAGGACAGCACGCGGAACCTCGCCAGCACGTCTTTTTTCTGCGTCTTATTTACTTCAGTTCATAAAAATAGAGGAGTTTCAATGCGGATTTCTTCATTCGTGCGCGGCGGCGCCGCGGTCGTGACGGCGATGGCCGCGTTGTCGGTGGCGGCAGCCGAGTACCCGATCGGCAAGCAGCACATCGAGGGCGGCATGGAAATCGGCGCGGTCTATCTGCAGCCGATCACGATGGAACCGGAAGGCATGATGCGCAAAGCGTCGGATTCCGACGTTCACCTCGAAGCGGACATTCACGCGGTCAAGAACAACCCGACCGGTTTCGCGGAAGGCGACTGGATGCCGTATCTGCAGGTCAAGTACGAGCTGTCGAAAGTGGGTTCGAACCAGTCGGTGAAGGGCGACATGATGCCGATGGTCGCCAGTGACGGTCCGCACTACGGCGACAACGTCAAGATGTTCGGTCCGGGCAAGTATCACCTGAAGCTGATCGTCGAACCGCCGATGCAGATGGGTCATATGTCGTTCGGCCGTCACGTCGACAAGGAAACCGGCGTGGGCCCGTGGTTCAAGCCGTTCTCGATCGAGTACGACTTCACGTTCGCCGGCATCGGCAAGAAGGGCGGCTACTGACCGGCCGCGGATCGCCCGGCGTGACGATGCGGTCATGAGCCGTGTCCGTCGCGAAGGCTAACGCAGGCGTCGAGGGCCCGGAAGACAGGCAGCCATGTCTTCCGGCACCCGGCAACGTGCAGGACAGCGCAGGGAAGACTCAATGAGAATCAACAGGAAGATCGCGATCCTCGCCATGACCACGTCGCTCGTCGGCGCGGCGCATGCCGCGGATCTGCCGACGTTCAAGCTCGAAATGAACGACGGCAAGCTGATTCCGGCGCGCATCGAAGTGCCCGCGGGTCAGCGTATCAAGATTGAAGTACACAACGTGGGCAAGGGCGCGGCGGAATTCGAAAGCGTGCAGTTGCGCAAGGAAAAGGTGCTCGCGCCGGGCGCCGATTCGTTCGTTGTGATCGCGCCGCTGTCGCCGGGCGAATACAAGTTTTTCGACGATTTTCACCAGGAAGCGCAAGGCGTCATCGTCGCGAAGTAAACATGCTTCAATGCGGGGCCGCGGCGGCGGGGCAGCATGGCCGTCCGTGGCATCCGCAAACGAGCGGGAGAAATTTCGATGGGTCAGGTGTTGTTCATCGTATGGCGGGAAAGTGTCGAGGCGCTGCTTGTAGTCGGCATAAGCTACGCGTGGCTGAAGAACGGTGACGAAAACGCGCGCCGCGGGCTGCCCTACCTG
>CALFSF010000269.1 GCA_937917025.1 uncultured Paraburkholderia sp. | reverse complement strand
CCGCCTTCTCCCGGCGCGTTAGAATCGTTTGTGCATTCCCCACGCGCTCGAGGTTTCAATGTTTGGCATCACTCATTTCGCTTTTTTCGTCGTTGCGGTCTTCCTGCTGAACATAACGCCCGGCCCCGACACGGCTTATATCGTCGGGCGTAGCGTTGCACAGGGGCGCGGCGCGGGGCTGATGTCGGCGCTCGGTATTTCGGCCGGGTGCTGCGTGCATTCGCTTGCCTGCGCGTTCGGTCTGACCGCGCTGCTTGCGGCGTCGGCCACGGCTTTCACCGTCATCAAGTTCGTCGGCGCGATCTACCTGATCTATCTTGGCGCCCGTTTGATCTTTGCGAAGCCGGCGGCAGAGTCGTCCGATGCGGCGAAGACCGCGCCTTCGCGCGCGCCCGGCACGCCAAAATCGCTGCGCCAGCTTTTCCTGCAGGGTTTCTGGACGAACGTGCTGAACCCGAAGGTCGTGCTGTTCTTCGTGTCGTTCTTTCCGCAGTTCGTCACCGCGGATAGCGCGCACAAAACCCTGGCGTTCCTGGCGCTTGGCGTGGTCTTCGTCGCGATGAGCATGGTCTGGAACAGCTTCGTCGCGTGGATCGCCGGCAGCGTGACGCAACGCTTTTCCGGCAAGCCCGGTGTGAAGAAATGGCTCGACCGTGGCGTGGGCAGCGCGTTCGTCGGTCTCGGTATCAAGCTCGCCACCGCGTCACGCTGATTGAATTTTCCTCGCGCGTCCATATCTAACAAATCGCTTACAATCGGTCGCCGCACTCGGCGGCTTCATAGGTGAACCCGCATTCGGGCAAGGAGTACAGGAAATGTTCAACTGGGTGAAAACCGCGATGCTGATGGCCGCGATTACGGCCCTTTTCATTGTGATCGGCGGGATGATCGGCGGCTCGCGGGGCATGATGCTCGCGTTCCTGATCGCCATCGGCATGAATTTCTTTTCGTACTGGTTCTCGGACAAGATGGTGCTGCGCATGTACAACGCGCAGGAAGTCGACGAAACCAGTGCGCCGCAGTTTTACCGGATGGTCCGCGAACTCGCCACGCGCGCGGGCCTGCCGATGCCCAAGGTCTATCTGATCAACGAAGACGCGCCGAACGCCTTCGCGACGGGCCGCAACCCCGAACACGCGGCCGTGGCAGCGACGACTGGCATCCTGCGCGTGCTGTCCGAGCGCGAAATGCGCGGCGTGATGGCGCACGAGCTGGCGCACGTGAAGCACCGCGACATCCTGATTTCGACGGTGTCGGCAACGATGGCGGGCGCGATTTCGGCGCTGGCCAACTTCGCGATGTTCTTTGGCGGGCGCGACGAGAACGGCCGCGCGTCGAACCCCATCGCCAGTATCGCCGTGGCGATTCTGGCGCCGATTGCCGGCGCACTCATCCAGATGGCGATTTCCCGCGCGCGCGAATTTGAGGCGGATCGCGGCGGTGCGCGGATTTCGGGCGACCCGCAGGCGCTTGCGTCGGCGCTCGAGAAGATTCATCGCTACGCGAGCGGCATCCCGTTCGCGACTGCCGAAGCTCATCCGGCAACGGCTCAGATGATGATCATGAACCCGCTCGCCGGTGGCGGCATCGCGAACCTGTTCTCCACGCACCCCGCCACCGAGGAACGCGTTGCGCGTCTGATGGAGATGGCGCGAACCGGGCGCTTCGAATGATTTGACGAAGAGAGCGCCGCTTCGGGTGAAATGAACCGAAGGGGAACGCTCGCCGGACGGCACGCGTGTTCCACAGCCCGAAGGGCGAGCCGGCCGGCTCGCCCTTTTCGATTTTCAACGCATGCACAACCGCATGCGTCAGCCCGCACCTGGGCATGCTCCCGGGCACGACCGCAACCTAACCCCAAACACTTCCGGACCACGCCGCACCGCAGGTCCGGGCCCGGCGCGGCGGCGCGCCACGCTACAATGTCTCTTTTGCGCCACGCCGCCTGTGTGGCCCGCCTCTGTCTGATCCATGACTGCCAAGCCTTCCGAGCGACCCGTTTCATCAAAATCCCCGCGCCCGCGCGAATCGCGTCTGTCGGCGCTGCATCTCGCGCCTGAATCGCTGGGCTTTGCGCTCGATTGCGCGGCGCAGGCCATCGGCGCCGTGCGCCTCGGCGCTGCGTTGCCGGCTGCCCTGCAAAGCGTTTTCGTCTGCGCGCCTGAAGGCGCCGCCGCAGCCGCGCGCGGCGCGGTGCAGGACATCGCGTATCGAACGATGCGGCGTCTTGCCACCGCCGACGCGCTGATCGCACAGCTCGTGCGCAAGGCGCCTCCGCCGCACGTCGGTCACGTGCTGGCCTGCTCGCTTTCGCTGCTGGTCGACGAGGAAGAGTCGGCTGCGTACACGCCGTTCACCGTCGTCGATCAGGCCGTCAACGCGATCGGCGCGCGACGCGAGTTCGCGTTCGCGAAGGGACTCGTCAACGCGGTTTTGCGCCGCTTCCTGCGCGAGCGCGAAGGCCTGCTTGCCACGGTGCAGACCGACGACGTCGCCCACTGGAACTATCCGCAATGGTGGATCGACGCGGTCAGAAGCGCATGGCCGGACAACTGGGAGGCGATCCTCGCCTCCGGCAAGGAGCAGGGACCGCTGACGCTACGCGTGAACGCGCGCCGTTCGAGCGTCGCCGGTTATCTGAAGGTGCTGGGCGAGCATCACATCGCGGCGAACGCGGCCGGCGAGCACGCGGTACGTCTCGATACGCCCATGCCAGTCGATCGTATTCCGGGTTTCGATGAAGGCGTCGTCTCGGTGCAGGACGCGGGCGCGCAACTCGCCGCGCAATCCCTCGGCGTGCAAAACGGCATGCGGGTGCTCGACGCGTGCGCGGCGCCCGGCGGCAAGACCGGGCATCTGCTCGAACTCGCCGACATCGAACTGATCGCGCTCGAAAGCGATGCGTCGCGCGCACGGCGCATCGGCGAAAATCTTCAGCGCCTGAACCTTCAGGCCGAGGTGCGCATCGGCGACGCCGGCGATCCTGCGAAGTGGCACGACGGCCAGCCGTTCGACCGGATCCTCGCCGACGTGCCGTGTTCCGCATCGGGCATCGTGCGACGTCATCCGGACATTCGCTGGCTGCGTCGCGCGAGCGATATTCCCGCGCTGGTGGCCGAGCAGCGGCGCATTCTCAAGGCGCTCTGGCCGCTCGTCAAACCCGGTGGCGAGCTGCTTTACGTGACGTGCTCGATCTTCCCCGAAGAGGGCGAGTTGCAGGCGCAGTGGTTTGGAGGCAACCATCAAGATGCGGTACGATTGGACGCGCCGGGGCAGCTGTTGCCCAAGGTCGCCCGCGCGCAGGCCAGTTCGTCGGGCGCGTTGCGCGCCGGGCAGGACACCGACTTGAATTCAGACCACGACGGATTTTTCTACGCGCGCTTTCAGAAACGGTGACCATCAAACGCTTCTTCCCGCTTCGGCTCGCGGCCGCGCTCTGGATCGTGCTGGCCATCTGGCTGGGCACCGCCGGATCCGCGCACGCCGACTCGATCGCCGTGCAGCGTGCATCGCTGCAGGCCGACGGCAATGGCTGGAATCTCGACGCGCGTTTCGAGTTCGACCTGAACGGCAACCTTGAGGACGCTGTCAACAAGGGCATCCCGCTCTACTTCACCACCGATTTCGAGCTTAGCCGCCCGCGCTGGTACTGGTTCGACGAACAACCGGTCAGCGTTTCGCAAAGCATCCGCCTGTCGTTCCAGCCGCTCACGCGGGAATATCGCGTATCGACGGGCGGACTTCAGCTTGGCTTCAGCACGCTGAAAGACGCGCTCTCGGTGATCAAGCATGTCACGTCATGGCATGTGATCGACCGCAACGAGGTCAACGTCGGGGAGACGTATAACGCGTCGGTCCGCATGCAGCTCGACGTCGCGCTGATGCCGAAGCCGTTCCAGATCGACGCGGTCAACAACCGCGACTGGAATCTCTCTTCGGACTGGAAGCGCTTTACCTTCACGGTGACCGAACGTGCTAAATAAAGTGCGCCACGCCACGACGACCAGCATCACCGGACTCATCGTCCGCGTGCTGGTGTCGACGGTCGCCGTCACCGCCGTCCTGCTGCTCGTGCTGCTCGCCGCCGCGAGCGCGAATACCGAATTCTTCGATCGCTACTATCAGTGGCTGTATGCGGCGAACGTCGCGGTCGCGCTGATCTTCATGCTGATCGTCGCGGTGCTCGTCGTCGTCATCATCACGCGATTGCGCAAGGGCAAGTTCGGCACGCGGCTCCTCGCGAAGCTCGCGTTCTTCTTCGCGCTCGTGGGCGTCGTGCCGGGCGGGATCATCTACATCGTGTCGTATCAGTTCGTGTCGCGCAGCATCGAATCGTGGTTCGACGTCAACGTCGAAACGGCGCTCACGTCCGGTCTGAATCTGGGGCGCGGCATGCTCGATGCATCGCTGTCCGATCTGCAGACGAAGGGCCGGTTGATGTCCGAGCAGCTGGCGAGCACCGGCGCGGGCAGCACGACGCTCACGCTGCTGCGTCTGCGCGACCAGTTCGGTGTGCAGGAAGCGCTCATCGTCGAGCCGGTGCGCAGCATGTCGGGCGCGACGCCGGATATGCATGTCGTCGCGCAGGCGTCGGGCAATTACGCGTCGCTGGTGCCGAACGATCTGCCCACGCTGCTCATGATCGACCAGGCGCGCGGCCGCGGCTTCGCCGCCATCGAAGGCGAAGTGGACGGCGATCCGAATCTGCGCGGCGCGAAGGGCGCGTTGCGTCTGCGTGTCGTGCAGCGCATTCCGGATTCGAACGCGACGTTGCTGCAACCGGCCGAACGCTTCCTGCAACTCTCGGTGCCGGTTTCGCCGTCGCTCGCGCGCAATGCCGATGCCGTGCAGCGCGCCTATCGTGAGTATCAGGAAAAGGCGCTCGGGCGTACGGGTCTGCGCAAGATGTATATCGGCACGCTGACGCTTGCGTTGTTCCTCGCCACGTTCATCGCGATGATGCTCGCGCTCGCGCTCGGCAATCAGCTCGCGCGGCCGCTGTTCCTGCTCGCGCAGGGCACGAAGGAAGTGACCGAAGGCGACTACACGCCGAAGCGCGAAATCAAGTCGCGTGATGAGCTCGGCTTTCTCACGCAGTCGTTCAACGCGATGACGCGCCAGCTTTCCGAGGCGCGCGCGGCGGTCGAGAACAACCGCATCGCGCTCGAACATTCGAAGGCGTATCTGGAAAGCATTCTCGCGAACCTGACCGCGGGCGTTTTCGTATTCGACCGGCGCTTCCGGCTGACCACGGCGAACCGCGGCGCGGAGCGCATCTTCCGTCAGCCGTTCCAGCCGATGCTCGGCTCGCCGCTGGATCACATCGGCGTGCTCGACGAATTCGGCGCGATGGTGCGCAAGGCCTTCGCCGATCGCGAGGCGGCGAGCGGCGACGGACACGGTCATGGTCAGGACGATCGTGGCCACTGGCAGCAGCAGGTATCGGTTCAGGTGGCCGGCGAAGCTGAACCGTTGACGCTGCTCGTGCGCGGCGCGCGGCTCGTCGCGGCTACCGATGGCGACGCGCAGGATGCACAGACGTCCGGCTACGTGGTCGTGTTCGACGACATATCGGACGTGATCTCGGCGCAGCGTTCGATCGCGTGGGGCGAAGTCGCACGGCGGCTCGCGCACGAAATCAAGAATCCGCTGACGCCGATCCAGCTTTCCGCGGAGCGTTTGCAGATGAAGCTCGCCGACAAGCTCGCGCCATCCGACGCCGACGTGCTCAAGCGCGGCGCGACCACGATCGTGAACCAGGTCGCGGCGATGAAGCAGATGGTCGACAGTTTCCGCGATTACGCGCGCACGCCGCCGGCGGTGCTCGCGAATCTGCA
>CALFSF010000268.1 GCA_937917025.1 uncultured Paraburkholderia sp. | reverse complement strand
TGCCGTCGCGGCTCGCCGTATGCGGCTTCGGCGATCTCGAGTTCTCGGCCGACCTCGTGCCGGCGCTGACCACGGTTCAAATGGACGGTAGCCGCATCGGCACGACGGCCGCGCATTGTCTGATCGACCGGCTCGACGGCTCGCAGGTGCGGCCGAAGATCGACATCGGCTTCACGCTGGTCGGACGCGAGACGGCCTGATGGGTACCCCTCCGCACAACGCACATTCCATGTAATTCCGGGGGTTTACCCTCAATTTTTTCGTTGAAATGATTGCGATATCATCACGGGACTGCTTCGGCAGTTTTTTTGACGGTATTGATGGTATCGTTGTCATTGTGTGGCGGGCCGCGCGTATCTCGTGGGCAAGCGCCTGCGTTTATAAAAAGACAGGATGAAGGAGAGGATGCGCCTGCGCGTCCTCGCTGAAATCGCGCCCCGGAACCGGCAATCCATATCTTATAGGTGGAAATCAGCTTGACCTCGAACCGAAAACTTCCCGAAGAGCTTCGCAGTTACCGCTGGTACGGCGTGAACGATCTGCGCTCGTTCGGTCATCGCTCGCGAACCGCGCAGATGGGTTACCACGCATCGGATTACATGGGTAAGCCGGTGATCGCCGTGGTCAACACCTGGAGCGAGATCAACTCCTGCCATACGCACTTCAAGCAGCGCGTCGAAGAGGTGAAGCGCGGTATCTGGCAGGCGGGCGGCTTTCCGGTCGAGATGCCGGTGATGACGCTTGCCGAGCCGTTCCAGAAGCCGACCACGATGCTGTACCGCAACTTCCTCGCGATGGAAACCGAGGAACTGCTGAAGTCCTATCCGTTCGATGGCTGCGTGCTGATGGGCGGCTGCGACAAGACCACGCCCGGCCTGCTGATGGGCGCGCTCAGCATGAACCTGCCGGCGATCTTTCTGCCGGCCGGGCCGATGCTGCGCGGCAACTGGAACGGCCGGACGCTGGGCAGCGGTTCGGACACGTGGAAATACTGGGCCGAGCTGCGCGCGGGCAAAATCACCGAGGAAGAGTGGAAGGGCATCGAAAGCGGCATCGCTCGCTCGCCGGGTCACTGCATGACGATGGGCACGGCCTCGACGATGACGAGCGCCACCGAGGCGCTTGGCCTGATATTGCCGGGATTCTCGTCGATTCCCGCGGTGGATTCGCGGCACGCGCAGTTTGCATCGCTGACCGGCCAGCGCATCGTCGAGATGGTGTGGACCGACGTGAAGCCGTCGGACATCCTGACCGCGAAGTCCTTCGACAACGCCATCACCACCGTGCTGTCGATGTCCGGCTCGACGAATGCGATCGTCCATCTCGTGGCGGTGGCGCGCCGCGCCGGCATCGACCTGACGACGGCGCGCTTCGACGAACTCGCGCGCATCACACCGGTGCTGGGCAATCTGCGCCCGTCCGGCCAGTACCTGATGGAAGACTTCTTCTACGCAGGCGGCCTGCGTGCACTGCTCGTCGAGCTGGGCGAACTGATCGACGGCACGCAGATGACCGTCAACGGCTCGACGCTTGGCGAGAACATCGCGGGCGCGGAAATTTTCGATGACGACGTGATCCGCAAGCGTGGCAATCCGGTCGTCGCGAGCGACGCTCTTGCGGTATTGACGGGCAATCTCGCGCCGGACGGCGCGGTCATCAAACCGGCTGCGATGGAAGCCCATCTGCAGAAGCACCGCGGCCCGGCCGTGGTCTTTCGCGACTACGCCGACATGGCGGCGCGCATCGACACGGAAGAACTCGACGTGACCGCCGATTCGGTGATCGTGCTGCAGCACGCCGGCCCGGTCGGCGCGCCCGGCATGCCGGAGTGGGGCCAGTTGCCGATTCCGCAAAAGCTCCTGAAGCAGGGCGTGCGCGACATGCTGCGGATTTCCGATGCGCGCATGAGCGGCACGAGCTACGGCGCGTGCGTGCTGCACGTGGCGCCTGAATCGTTCGTCGGCGGCCCGCTCGCGCTGGTGAAGGATGGCGACATGATCGAACTCGACGTGTCGGCCCGCCGTCTGCATCTCGACGTCAGCGTGCTGGAACTGGCGGCGCGCAAGGCCGCATGGATGCCGCCGAAGCGGCCGTTCGAGCGCGGCTTCGGCGTCATGCATCAACTGCACGTGACGCAGGCGAACAAGGGCTGCGATTTCGACTTCCTCGAAGAGCCGGTGAGGCCTGGGACGGAGTCCGTCACGGCGTCTCTTCAGCAGACCACGCAAGATGCGCAGCAAGACACGTCGCAGGCGACGAAGCGCGACGAGCCGGAAATTCACTAACTCATTCAGAGCATTTCATGACTGCATCCGATATCACCGTCAGCGACACCACGCTCGAGCAGCTCCGGCATGTCAGCACGGCCACGCTCACCACGCAGCTATTCAAGCGTGGCCTGCGCAACGTGTTTTTGCAAGGCGTCGCGCCGCTCGTCAAACCGGCGCCGGGCGCGCCGAACCTGGTGGGCCCGGCGTTCACGCTGCGCAACATTCCGGCGCGCGAGGACATCGACCACGTCGGGATCTTCCAGGACCCTGATCACCCACAGCGCAAGGCGATCGAGACCGCGCCGCCGGGTAGCGTGCTGGTGCAGGACTGCCGCGGCGAGCGCACGGTCGCCTCGGTCGGCTCGATTCTCGCGCTGCGGCTCGCGAAACGCGGCGTCGCGGGCATGGTGTCGGACGGACCGGTGCGCGACAGCGGCACGATCGCGGAACTGGGCCTGCCGCTGTGGTGCGCGGGCGCGAGCGCGCCGCTGAATCTGGCGAAACATCATGCGGTCGACATGAACGTGCCGATCGCATGCGGCGGCGTGGCGGTGTATCCGGGCGACATCGTCGTCGCCGATGTGGACGGCGTCGTGATCGTGCCGCGCGCCATGGCCGAGGGCGTCGCGCGCGATTCGATCGAGCAGGAGCAGCTCGAGGCGTTCATCTCGCAGCGTATCGACGAAGGCCGGCCGTTACGCGGCACGTATCCGCCGAACGAAGAAACGCTGGCCGCTTACGCGCAATGGCTCGCGCAAAAATAACAGGACGCTGAAGGCCTTGCCGATCCGTCCCACAGCAATCGCCCGCGCGGAGAAGGCGGGCACAGGAGACACCGTGAACATCGTTGCGCCGGCGATCGGCGAAGCGCGCCTGATTAATCGTCTGGCGCTCAGATTGATGCCGCTCCTCGGCGTGCTTTATCTGGTGGCGTACATCGACCGCTCGAATATCAGCTTCGCCAAGCTGCAGATGCTCGGCAGTCTCGGGCTCTCCGAGGTGGCCTACGGACTCGGCGCGTCGCTGTTCTTCATCGGCTATCTGCTGTTCGAGGTACCCAGCAACGTGATGCTTCACAAGTACGGTGCGCCGCGCTGGATGGCCCGCATCATGCTGAGCTGGGGCATCGTCACCGTGCTGCTCGCGTTCACCCGCAGCGCGCCGATGTTTTACGTGCTGCGGTTTCTGCTCGGCGCCTCGGAGGCGGGGCTGTATCCGGGTGTGATCTACTATCTGACGCTGTGGTTTCCGGCGCGGCATCGTGTGCGGATGCTCGGATATTTCACGGTCGGCAGCAGTCTCGGCAACATGATCGGCGCGCCGATTTGCGGCTGGCTGCTCGACAAGGGCGGATTCGCCGGCCTGCACGGCTGGCAACTCGTCTTCCTCGTGACGGGCGTGCCGTCGATCCTGCTCACCTTCGTTGTGTTGTTCCTGCTGCCCGCGTCGCCGGACCAGGCAAAATTCCTCGCCGCCGACGAAAAGCAATGGCTCACCCGGACGCTCGCCGCCGAACGCGCGCAGGCGAATGTATCCGGTTCCGGTCATGCTCCGCTGCTGAGCGTGCTGGTGCAGCCGCGCGTGATCGGCATGGCGCTGTACTACATGATGCTGTCCATTTCCGTGTACGGCGTGAGCTACTGGTTGCCGACGCTGGTCAAGGGGTTTGGCGTCAGCAACACGACCAACGGGCTGCTGAACATCATTCCGTGGCTGATGGCGACCATCGTGCTGGCGTGGCTGCCTTCGAAGCTCAGAGGCGGTCACCGCGCGATCACCGCGATGCTGGGCGCGGCGCTGCTCGGCTTCGCCTGCTTCCTGAGCGCGGTGTTCCTGCCGACCAGCACGCTGCGTTTCGCCGCCCTCTGTTTCGGCGCGCCCTGCATGTATCTGCTGATTCCGTGCTTCTGGACGCTGCCTTCGAAGTTCCTGTTCGGCGCGCAGGCTGCGGCAGGCATCGCGGCGATCAACTCGCTTGGCAATATCGGCGGCTTCATTGCGCAGAATCTGGTGCCGTGGGTTCGCGAGACCAGCGGCAGCGTGAAGGCGCCCATGCTGATTCCCGCGTCATGCCTGCTGCTGTTCGCGGCGATTACGGTGCCGATCCTGCGTCGCGCGAAGCGCACGAGCGTCGCGGGAACGGGGCGCTAGCGGATTTCCCTCGCCACGGCCTGCAACTTCGTGAACGCGCGAAACCGTGCGTCGTGCAGTGCCGCGATGTCGCCTGCGGCCGGCTCGTAGGTTTTGCTGATATGCGACATCCCGGCCATCGCCGAGCGTACGTCGTCGAACAGGCCGCCCGCCACGCCGCCCAGCATCGCGGACCCCAGCAAAACCGGATCTTCCGCCTGCGTGGCGAGGAGGGGCTTTCCCGTCGCATCCGCGAGCAGTTGCCGAACGAGATCGAGCCGCCCCGCGCCGCCGCTGATCACCACCCGCTCGATCGGTGCGCCGGCCGCAGCCTGTGTTTCGATGATCTGGCGAAGGCCGTAGCCGATACTGCAGATGCCGGCAATGTAGAGGGCGACCAGACTCTCCAGGTCGTCTTCCATGCTGAGGCCCGCGATCACCGCTCTTGCGTGGGGATCGGCGAACGGCGCGCGGTTGCCGAGGAACTCCGGGACGACATGCAGCCCGTTCGCCAGCAACACCGCCTCCGACGAACCGTGCGCCGCCTGTGCCGCGAGACTCGCGAGCATCACCGGCAGCGACTGGCCCGACTGCGCCGCCTGGCGCTGGGCATCCGGGGCAGCGGGGTGCATCGAGAGCAGCCGTTCGATCGCCGCGCCGGCCACCGACTGCCCACCCTCGTTGAGCCACGCATCCGGCACCATCGCCGAAAAATAAGGCCCCCATACGCCCGGCACGAAGACCGGACCGCGGGTCGTCGTCATCGTGCATGATGACGTGCCGAAGACGTAGCCAAGGCACGACTCGGGCTCTCCATCGGCGCCCACCGTGCCGATCCCGCCGGCATGGGCATCGATCACGCCCGTGGCAACCGGCGTTCCGGTGCGCAAGCCGAGTTCCGCGGCGGCTTGTGCTGTCAGTCCGCTACCGAGCGGCGTACCCCCGTCGACGACGCGCTGGCCGATGCGCTCAAAGCCCTCGTCCGCCAGCACGCCGAGGCCGACGGTGCGAAAGTAGCTTTCGTCCCAGCGTCGTTCGTGCGCCAGATAGGTCCATTTGCAGGTTACCGTGCAGGTGGATCTGGACAGGTCACCGGTCGCGCGCCAGGTGAGGAAGTCGGTCAGGTCGAAGAACTGCCATGCCGCCTCGAACACGGCCGGCCTGTTCTCGAGGAGCCACAGCAGCTTCGGCGTCTCCATTTCCGGCGAGATCTTGCCACCGACGAATTTCAGCACCTCGTGGCCCGTCGCGTTGATGTGCTCCGCCTGCTCCACGGCGCGGTGATCCATCCAGACGATGATGTCGCGCGCCGCCTGCTCCGACGGACCCACGGGCAAGGGCTGGCCGCCCGCGCCCAGCACGACGAGCGAGCAGGTGGCATTGAACCCGATGCCGGCGACCTGATCGGGCGACACCGCGGCCTGCGACAGCGCATCCTTCACGGAATCGC
>CALFSF010000267.1 GCA_937917025.1 uncultured Paraburkholderia sp. | reverse complement strand
CTTGATCGGAAAATCGCAGGGAAATTCGAACAGCGAGTCGTTTGCTGAATCCATCGTTTGCTCCTTCCGGCGCCGCACGCCTCAATTCACCGATGCGCCGCCCTGTCTATCCTCGACGCGGCGCGCGGCCTGCGGCAACACCGCCGGCGCACGCCGCGTCGACCTTCCCAAGCTTACTTCTTCTTGTTGAACATCAGCATCATCGAATCCCATACGCGCCCGACGATGCCCGCCTGCGGCACCGCCTGCAGCGCGACGACCGGGATTTCGGAGAGCGTCTTGCCATCCGCGACGATCTTCGCGGTGCCGACCTGCTGGCCGTCCGCGATCGGGGCGATCAGCGGATCCGTGAGCTCGACCTGCGGCTTCGCCTTGTCGCCCACGCCCTTCGGCACGGTGATGTACTGGTCGCTCTTCACGCCGATCCTGACGGTGTCGGCCGCGCCCTTGTAGACGCGCGGCGTCTCGATCACCTGGCCCGCCTTGTACAGGCGCACCGTGTCGTACGCGGTGTAGCCGTAGTTCAGCATCTTCAGGCTGTCCTGCACGCGGTCGTGTTCCTTCGGCTCGCCCATCATCACCGTGACGAGACGGCGCGTCGCGTCGGGCGAACCCGGCAGCGGGCGCTTCGCCGTTGCGATCAGGCAGTAGCCGGCAGCTTGCGTGTGACCCGTCTTCAGGCCGTCGACGGTCGGATCGAGCCACAGCAGACGGTTGCGGTTCGGCTGCTTGATCTTGTTGTACGTGAATTCGCGGACCGAGAAGATGCTGTAGTAGTCCGGGAAATCGCGGATCAGGCGCGTCGAGAGAATCGCGAGGTCGCCTGCCGTGGTGTAGTGCTGCGGGTCGGGCATGCCGTTCACGTCGGCGTAGTGCGTGCCCTTCATGCCGAGGCGCTGCGCTTCGGCATTCATCATCGACACGAACTGCGTCTCGCTGCCGCCGACCAGTTCGGCCAGCGCGATCGCCGCATCGTTGCCGGACTGCACGATCATGCCGTACACGAGATCGTGCACGGTGACCGGCTTGTTCGCTTCGATGAACATGCGCGACTCGTCCGTGCGCACGCGGCGCACGGCTTCGCTCGGCATGATCGTCTGATCCATCGAGATCTTCTTCTTTTGCAGCGCGTCGAACACCAGATACGCGGTCATCAGCTTCGTGAGCGATGCCGGTTCGACCCGCTCATCGGGGTTGCCCGACGCGAGCACCTGGTTGCTGGTCGCGTCGACGAGCACCCACGAGCGCGCGTTCACGCCCGGAGGCGCCACCTGCGCGAACGCCGTGCTCGCCACGAGCGTCGCGGGCAGCAGGACGCCGAGCGCAACCGTGCGATGGATCGAAGCAGGCGTGAAGGACGAGAGGGACATCGGGGACGAAGTGCCGGAGGAGGAAAAGCGCATAGGATCGGTTCGGGCAGAAATGTGCTTTGCGCGCGGGGGCACGCAGATGGGAAGAGCCGGTCGGCGGGCGCTCGCCGGCTGCATATGCAGTTCGGCGGTGCTGCGCCCGTTGGACTTCCGGCCACGCGATCGGTTCGCGCGGCGTCATCGGCCATCCGGCGATGCGAGCGGGCATCCAGCCGGACAGAGCGACGACGCCGCGCCCAAAAAAGAGCGCTCATTATACGCGCCGCAATCCGACAATCCGCCGACAGCGAGGCCGATAAATTCACATTTCGCGCGTACCTGTACCCCGGAATCGTATGCGGGACGGTTGCGGCGATGTCGTCGGCGCACGTTGACTTCAGATGAGCGCCACGGGAGCGCCGCGTTACCGCCAGGCGTCGACGATGATCCGCTTCAGGATATGCAACTTGCGATGCAGGAAATGCTCGGCGCCCGGAATCACGACGACCGGCAGTTCCTGCGGCGCGGCCCAGTCGTAGACCGACTGGATCGGCACCGTTTCGTCGGTTTCGCCGTGAATCACGAGCGTGTTTTCCGGCACCGGCGCAACTTCCCAGTTGCTCGCGGCCGTGCCGACGAACACGATCCGTTCGATCGCGTGGCCTTCTTCCTTTAACCGCGCGGCCACATGCGAGAGCACGAACGTGCCGAACGAAAATCCCGCCAGCACGAGCGGCAGGTCGGCCTGCCCTTCCTGCGCGCGCATGAAATCGAGCACGGCGCGCAGATCGTCGCGCTCGCCGATGCCCTTGTCGTGCTCACCCTGCGTTTGCCCGACGCCGCGAAAATTCGGGCGATACGTCACGTAGTTCAGTTGCACGAGCGTGCGTGCGAGCGTCTGCGCAACCTTGTTGTCCATCGTGCCGCCGAAGAGCGGATGCGGATGCGCCACGAGCGCGATACCGCGCGGTGCGGCGCCGTTCTCGCGGGCTTCGTCGGGCGTGTCGACCGCGACCTCGATCTTGCCGACCGGGCCGTCGATCAGGATTTTTTTCGTATGAACGTTCATGGGAAGATCAGATTTTCAGGCGTTCGACGACCTTGCCGTTCACCAGATGCGAATCGACGATTTCATCGATATCGGTTTCGTCGATGTACGTGTACCAGGTTCCTTCGGGATACACCACGAGTGTCGGGCCTTCCTCGCAGCGATCGAGACAGCCTGCCTTGTTGATGCGCACCTGGCCCGGACCCGCGAGACCGAGCTTCTTCACGCGCTTCTTCGCATATTCCTGCATCGCCTGCGCGTTGCAGTTCGCGCAGCTGGGTCGCTCCGCGCCGGGTTCGCGCTGGTTGAGACAGAAAAACACGTGGTACTTGTAGAAAGAATCCATGGTGTCCGGCGAGTGGGCAGAAAGCGTTGAGTGGAGCGATGCGGAACGCGTGTACGGTCCGCCGTGTGGGCACTGGGTCCGGACGATTATAGCGAGCGTGCCCGTCAGCCGCTGGCGCGGCCCCGCGAGACCCACGCCCGTTCGGCCGAAAACGCGAGCCACACGAGCGCTGCGTACGGCCACATCCACGCGAGCCAGCGCGCAAGGCCATTGAAATGCAGATAGCGGCCCTGGCGCCAGTCGGCGAGCACGACGTCGAAATACGGATTCACCGGCAACAGGTTGCCGAACACGAGCATCAGCACGAGCGCGAGCGCAGCAAGCGCCGCGCGCCACGCCGACGGCAGGCCGAGCGCGAACAGCCCGGCGAGCACGCCGCACAGCAGGCCGGTCAGCGCGCCGGGCGTCGCCCAGTCGAACGTGAGGCCCGTGTGCGACTGCAGGAACGTGGCGCCGACTTTCACGATGAGCGTCACCGCGACAAACGTCAGCAGCAGCCGGATGCGCGGCGCGCGGTCGCGCACCGGCAGCGACGCCAGCACACACGCGGCGAACAGGCTGAGCGCGGTGATCACGGCTTCCCACGCGTCGTCGGGTAGCCAGGCGGCGACGTGCGTGGGCCACGACGGCACATTCCAGCGCCCAGGCGTCCACGCGAGGAGCGCGTCCTGCATCGTCGAATCGAAGCGCAGCCATAGTTCGCGTGGCCAGTCGCCGATACCGAAGAGGCGCGGCGCCGGATACATCGTCGCGAACGGCCACAGCAGCGCGAGCCCGAGGAGTGCGGCCGCATCGCGATGGAACCACAGGAAACGCATGCGCCGGAGGACGCCGCGATCGAGCAGCGGGCCGGTCGCGGGCGCCATCATCGCCGCGCCGAGCAGCGCGCCGAGCGCGTTGGCGGCGAGATCGAGATTCGACGCGACGCGCGTCGGCAGATACGTCTGAATGGCTTCCATCGTGCCCGAGAGCCACGCGCCCAGCACGAACGCGACGCCGACGGCCAGCGCGCCGCGACAGCGCGGATACACCGCGAGCACGACGAGCGCGCCGAACGGCATGTAGCCAAGCACGTTGGTGATGACGTCGAACGCGGTGAGGTATTGCGGAAGCGGATCGAACAGGAAATCAAGCGGCCCGAGCCCCAGCGAGCGCCAGCCGGCAAACGGATACAGCGAGCCGTACACGATCAGGGCCGCATACAGCGCGAGCGCCTGTCTCGCGAGCGCCGACGGGCGGCGCTGCCAGGACTTCACTGACATGCAGCGCTCCGGTGTATGCGCCGCGAAGCGGTCATTGCGCGGCGACGAGCGGCTGCACGCCGAGCCACGCGCTGACCTGCGAGACGAGCTCGTCGCTGGCGGCGGCAAGCGCGCGCGCGCCGCCCGCCGCGTCCGGCGAACTCGCCGGCGCGCGAGAGACGAACGTGCGCTGGCCGACGACCTTGCCGTCCTGGAACAGCGTGGCGCGGGCCGTCACGGCGCCGTGGCTTTCCGCCTGGCCGTCGAACACCTGCTCGAACTCCTGCAGCTCCACCTTCAGCACCGGCGCGCGCACGCTGTCGGCGCCCGTCAGCACGGCGCCGCGCGAACTGAGCGCCGCGCGCAGACGCTGCGTCAACAGTTGCGTGGGCGGCATCGTCCAGTGACTGTTCGCGTACGCGGAGAGCTGCTGCGCGTCGCTGTAACTCAACCGGTAGCTGAGCTTGTCGGAGCCGAGCGTTTCGGGCGCCTCGACGTCGAGCACCTTGATGGCCGGCATCGGGCCCACCGATGCGACCGGCGGCGGCGGCCCGAAGTCGTAGCGGATATCGGAGAGGGCAGCCGGATTGCCGGCGCATCCCGACAGCATGCCGAGCGCGAGCACGAGCGCGAACGCGGCGCCGGACGGGAAAAACCTGCGTGTGTGCCTGAGAGAGCTAAGCGAGCGTGGCATTGCAATGTTCCTTGTCAGTCATTTCGTGGCGTGGGCCGCGGGCCAGGCAAAGCCTGGCTCGCCGGGGCCCGGCGCGGCCGGCGCGGCGCCGAACAGCACGCTGCGCGGGTTGTTGCTGAACGTGTCGGCGGCACGGTCGACCGAGCGCGCGGCGCTGCGCACGTCGTCGGCAAGCGTGTTCACGTGCGGCAGCGTGTCGTAGCCGACGCGCGCCGACAGCTCCTGTACCGTCTCGTTGATCGACGTCAGCGCGACGCCCGCCTGCTGCGCCGCCGTGCCGACCTTGTTCAGATTCGCCTCGAACGGGCCGTCGGGCCGGTTCAGGCGGGTGATCAGCTGGTTCGTCGACGCGAGCGTGCTGTCCAGCTGGTTCAACGTCGCCGGCAGTTTACCGGCTGCGGGCGCCATCTGCTGCGTCAGGGTCGTGACGCCGTCCGCTGCGTGCTGCAGGCTCGCCGCGGTCGACATCAGCTGCGCGCGCATTTCCGGCGACAGCAGTTCATCGACGTCGCCCGCCACCCGCTCCAGCTTGCGCAGCAGGATGTCGCCGCGCTGCTGCAACTGGTCGAGCAGGCCTGGATGCATCGGAATCTGCGCGACCTGCTTCGACGTCGACGGCAGCGGCGACGGGTCCTTGCCCGTGTCGTCGAGCTGGATGAACGCGATGCCGGTCACGCCCTGGAAGCCGAGGCTGCCGAACGTCGAGTGCGTGATCGGCGCGTTCCGGTCGACCAGGATGCGGATCAGGATCTGCCCCGGATGATCATGATCGAACTTGATCGACTGCACCTTGCCGACGTCGAGCCCGCGATAGCGCACGGCGGCGTCAGTAGAGAGGCCCGTCACGTTCGTGCGCGCGATCAGGTCGTACGGTTCGCGCACGGAGCGGTCGACGTTGAACAGGAACGCCGCGATGCCGATCGCGACCACCAGCACGACGGTGAAGAGCCCGGCCCAGAAGGCGTGTGATTTGTTTTCCATGGTCAGGTTCCCGGATTCACAACTGGACTTCGGCGGATGCCGGCTCGAGGGCGGCGGCGGGCAGCTTCGCGCGCCGTTCCGGCGGCAGCGCCTGCAACGCGCGCCGGCCGCGCAGGCCAAGAAAATACTCGCGGATAAACGGATGATCGACGCCCGCGGCCTCTTCGACGGGCGCGGCGACCAGCACCTTGCGGTCGGCCAGCACGGCAACGCGCGTCGAGAGCGCGACCATCGTGTCGAGATCGTGCGTGACCATCACGACGGTGAGCCCGAGCGCGCGGTGCAGCGTGCTGATCAGATCGACGAACTCTTCCGACGCCTGCGGATCGAGGCCAGCCGTCGGTTCGTCGAGAAACAGCAGTTCCGGTTCGAGCGCGATCGCCCGCGCGATGCCGACGCGCTTGATCATGCCGCCCGAAAGCGCCGCCGGCATTTTCGACGCGTGCTTGCACGGCAGACCCACCATTTCGAGCTTCAGCATCACGATGTCGCGCAGCAGGTCTTCGGGGATGTCACCGAGTTCGCGCAGCGGCTGCGCGATGTTGTCGAACACCGACAGCGACGAGAACAGCGCGCCCTGCTGGAACAGCATGCCGTAGCGGCTGCGCATGAGGCGCGCCTCTTCCGGCTCGATCTTCGAGGTGTCCTTGCCGAATACCTTGATCGTCCCCGACGACTGCCGCTCGAGGCCGAGAATCTGCCGCACGAGCGTCGTCTTGCCCGATCCCGAACCGCCGACGATCGACACGATCTCGCCGCGCCGCACCTCGAAGTCGAGATGCTGATGCACGATGTTGCGTCCGTAGCGCTTGGTGAGATCGTGGACCTCGATGACCGGTTCGGCGATCTCCGGCACCGGCTGGTCACGAACGGCGGTCGCGAGCGGTGCGGTCATCCGAGCCCCACGTTCTGAAAGAGGATGGCGAATACGGCGTCCGCGAGAATCACGATCGTGATCGACGTCACCACGGAAGTGGTCGTGCCTTCACCGAGGCTCTGCGAATTCGCCTTGATGCGAAATCCGAAATGACAGCCGACGATCGCGATCAGCATCCCGAACGCGACGCCCTTGCCGAGACCGATCCACAGGTTCGCGACCGGCACGACGCCCGGCAGCGCCCGCGCGAAGTAGCTCATGTCGATGCCGAGCACGATTTTCGCGGCGAGCGCACCGCCCGTCAGCGCGACGATGTTCGTCCACATCACGAGCAGCGGCATCGCGATGCCGAGCGCGAGCACGCGCGGCAGGATCAGCCGCAGGCCGTGCGGAATGCCCATCACGCGCATCGCGTCGAGTTCCTCGGTGACGCGCATCACGCCGATCTGCGCGGTGATGGCCGAGCCGGAGCGCCCCGCCACCAGGATCGCCGAGAGCACCGGTCCGAGTTCGCGGATCACCGAAAGCCCGAGAATATTGACGATGAACTGATTGGCGCCGAAAAGCCGCAATTGCTGCGCCGAGAGATAGCTGAGCACGATGCCGATCAGGAACGCGACGAGCGCCGTGATCGCCAGCGCCTTCGCGCCGGCGTTATAGACGTTCGCGGAAATCTCGGTCCATGGAATCAGCTTCGGGTTGCGCGCGATCGCGAGCAGATCGAGCACGACGCGCCCGAACATCGCGATGCCGCCGTGCAGGTGCTCGAAGAACGCGAAGATCGCAAGACCCAGCCGCGTGAACGGATCGAAGCGCTGGACCGCCTCGGGGTTTTCGCGGGCCAGATCGAGCAGCGCGATACGGTCGAAGATCTCGCGCTGCGTGTCGTTCAGCTCGACGAGCCCGACAGGCATCCGGTAGCCCCACACGCGCCACAGCGCCTGGCCGCCGACGTGATCCAGGCGATCGACCCGCGACAGGTCCCATTGGCCGATCTTCTCGGTCGCGAGGGCGCGCAGCTTAAGCACGGCGCCGCTGCGCTCGCGGTCGCGCGCGAGCGCGAGCGCCGTCCACTGGCCGGATAGCAGGACGATCTTTCCCTGGCTGCCAGCCGCGACTTCGAGGCCGGGCGGAGTGTCGTAGTTCAAGGATCGCGGTTCGCTTGATGGAGTCAGCGGCCATTGTAACGAAGGCGCCGCATCTGGGCGGTCCGGGAGCACCGGTTGTGTCCGCGTGCGCCCCCTCGCGCCCACTTGCGGCGATGGACAACTACAATACGCCTCATGAATCCCCGCACACCTTCCCCCGACGCCACGCCAGCCGGCGACTGGCGTATCGACCGGGCACGCGCCGTCACGCTGTTCGGGCCGGCCGCGCACGACTGGCCCATCGACATCGTCGAGGAAACCGGCTCGACGAATGCCGACCTGATGGCCCATCTGAAGTCGCTGCCGCGCGAGCGCGATGCGTTGCCACGGCCGATGGTCCGCGTCGCCTATCTGCAGACGGCCGGGCGCGGTCGGCGTGGCCGTCCGTGGTACGCCGAGCCCGGCAACGCGCTGCTGTTCTCGGTGGCGTGCGTGCTGCCGCGCCCGCTGGAAGGCCTGGCCGGCTTGAGCCTTGCGGTCGGCGTCGCGCTGGTGGACGGATTGCGCTCGCTGCCGCTCGCGGCGCCGGGCCAGATTTCGCTGAAATGGCCGAACGACGTACTCTTCGAAGGCGACAAGCTCGCCGGCATCCTGATCGAGACGGCGTGGAGCACGGCGGACGCGAGCGCGGTCGTCATCGGCATCGGCACCAATGTGAAAGGCGCCGACGAGCTGGCGGCGAAAGTCGGCGCGCTCAATGCCGGCGCCCCCGCGCAGACGCGTGGAACGACGCCAACAGCGTTGTCGCGCGCGCTGCCGAACGCGAATCTCACCGATACGCTCGCGGCCGAACTGAACGCGCTCGAACCGGCGCTGCAGCGCTTCGCCGCCGAGGGCTTCGCGCCGTTCCGTGCACGCTGGAACGCGTGCCACGGTTACGCCGGCCGCGAAGTCGTGCTGGTCGAACAGGGCGTCGAGCTGATGCGAGGCGTCGCGGCAGGCGTCGACGACAACGGCCTTCTGCTGCTCGACACCGCGACGGGCCGCGAAGCCATCTCGACCGGCGACGTATCGCTGCGCCTCGCCGACGGGGTCGCATGAGCGGCAAGCCATTTCTGCTGATCGACGCGGGAAACAGCCGGATCAAATGGGCGCTGGTGCAACGCGACGGCACGCCGCTGCGAAGCGGCGCGTTTGCACACGGCGCGGCGCAGACGAACGCGCCCGCCGACGATCCGGACTGGTCGGCGTTAGCCGCGTCATCGCTACCGGCGCCTGAAAGCGCGTGGATTTCGAACGTCGCGGGCGAAGGGGTCGCGGGCCGCATCGAGCGCCTGATCGACGCGCATTGGCCCGCGCTGCCGCGCACGACGATTCGCGCTCTCGCGCGGCAATGCGGCGTGACCAACGGCTATACGACGCCGTCGTCGCTCGGCAGCGACCGGTGGGCCGGCCTGATCGGCGCGCACGCGACGTTTCCCGGCGAGCCGCTCCTCATCGCGACGTTCGGCACCGCGACGACGCTCGAAGCGCTGCGCGCCGACGGCATGTTTGTCGGCGGCGTGATCGCGCCGGGCTGGTCGTTGATGATGCGCTCGCTCGGCGAACATACGGCGCAGCTGCCGACGCTCGATGCCGCCTCCGCCCGCGATCTGCTGGATCAGGGTGAAGGCCCGGGCATGCTTGGGGGGCCGTCGTTTGCGACCGATACGCCGCGCTCGCTGTCGGCCGGCTGCGCGCTCGCGCAGGCGGGCCTGATCGAGCGCATGTGGAACGACCTCTGCGACGCGTGGAACGTGCCCGTGCGGCTCGTGACCGGCGGCGGCGCCGCGGATGAGGTGACAGCGGCGCTCAAGGTGCCGCATACTCGCCACGATTCGCTGGTGCTGTCCGGCCTCGCGCTGATTGCTGCCGAAGGCAGCGGCGCCGCGCACAGCTGATCTCACCCAAACCATTTGCCGACGGAGAACCCGACGATGCTGCGCTGGCTGATCGCCATCCTGTTTCTTGCCAACGTGCTGGCGTTTGTCGCCGTGCGCGGCGTGTTCGGACCGTTGCCGTCCGCCGGGCTGCGCGAGCCGAATCACGTGAACCGCCAGATTCATGCCGAATCGCTACAGATTCGACCGATGACAGCCGCCGAAGCCGCCGATCAGGCGGTAGTCGGCGAACCGGCGCCCGCCGCGCCGATCGCGGCGTCGGCGTTGACGCAATAAGCACCCGGGCGCGCGGGGCGGCGCCGCCCGCGACATCAGCCCTGCGTACGCACCTTCTTGAGCAGCGCGGTGGTCGAGCGGTCGTGCTCGAACGGAATCGCGAGCGCGCGGCCGCCCCAGCCGCGCACCAGCGCGGATTCGGGCAGCACGTCCATGTCGTAGTCGCCGCCCTTCACCAGCACGTCCGGACGCAGCGCTTCGATCAGCGCAACCGGCGTCTGCTCTTCGAAACACACCACCCAGTCGACACTTTCGAGCGCGGCGAGCAACGCCATGCGGTCGGCTTCGTTGTTGATCGGACGGTCGTCGCCCTTGCCGAGCATGCGCACCGACGCATCGCTGTTCACGCCGACAATCAGCGAAGCGCCGAGCGCCTTCGCGTCGGCGAGATACGTGACGTGCCCGCGATGCAGGATGTCGAACACGCCGTTCGTGAACACCACCGGCCCCGGCAGCGACGCACGCAGTTGTGCGAGCGCGTCGCGGGTCATGATCTTGCGTTCGAAAATGGCGGACATGGCGAGGAAATCAGAAAGAAGAACCCGTCAGGATCGCGCTTGCCGCTGCAACGCGCGATAACGCCGGTTCGTTGAAAATTCGGACTAAACGCGAAATCTGGACGGCAACCAGAACAACGGCCCGGAAAGCTTGCGCTTGCCGGGCCGTTTCGATGCCTGTCTGCATCCAATGCGTTCGTCACGAAACGAGCGCAACGAGGCAGCGCGATGCGTCAGGCCGGTTGCTGCTGGGGCGCGCCCGTGCCCTGCTCCGCCTGCAGCCGCGTCACCACTTCCTTGCGATAGCGGTTCAACTCCTGCGCCGTCGTGAACGTGCGCTCGAACAGGATCGACAGGTTGTGCAGAATGCGCTCGACGACCTTCTTTTCCCAGCCGTCATCGAAGCGGATCTGTTCGTCGAGCCAGCGTTCGAGCCATTCCGGATCCGGCAAACGCGACTGGATCGTGTCGCGCGGGAACAGCGCCTGGTTCACGTGCAGGTTCGTGGGGTGCAGCGGCTTTTCCGTGCGACGCGCCGACGCCATCAGCACGCCGATCTTGGCGAATGCGGCACGCGCGATATCGCCCGTTTGCGCCATCGCCTTTTTCATGTAACGCAGATACGCACCGCCATGACGCGCTTCGTCGCGCGAAATGGTTTCGTAGATGTGCTTGATAACCGGCTCGGTATGCCATTCAGCCGCGCGGCGATACCAGTGGTTCAGGCGGATTTCGCCGCAGAAGTGCAGCATCAGCGTTTCGAGCGGGGGCGCCGGATCGAATTCGAAACGCACGGCGTGCAGTTCCTCTTCCGTCGGGCACAGTTCCGGCTTGAAGCGGCGCAGATATTCCATCAGCACCAGCGAATGCTTCTGCTCCTCGAAAAACCAGACGCTCATGAATGCCGAAAAATCGCTGTCGTGATGGTTGTCGCGCAGAAACATTTCCGTGGCGGGCAACGCCGACCACTCGGTGATCGCGTTCATTTTGATCGTTGCCGCCTGCTCGTCGGTGAGCAGCGACGCATCGAACCTGGACCATGGAATGTCTTTCTCCATGTCCCATCGAACGGATTCGAGCGATTTATAAAGTTCCGGATAAAGCATGGTGTTCATAGTCCCACCCCTGTTCTGCGCAATGCGACGTCTGTTTGTATCTGTTTGCTGCGAGCGAGCCGGAGCGCGCTTTCGCGACCTGAGAATCATTCAATTTTACGCGGTAATCGGGCGTCCAGATGCGCCGCCTGGCAAAGAAGCTGGCGGCAAAATGTGCACTTGCGAAAACCGGAATGCTTGAATCGGTTGACCGTGGGTGAGGAAAAACCATGCCTGGGTCGAACCGGCCCGCGCCGGACTGCACCGTCGAACCGCTTGCCGGCCTTGCCGGTGGCGGGTCGAGCTGCTCGAGTCATTGTTTTCAGTGCGCGCAAACGGGCCCAAAAGCTTACAGGATGATAGCACGGGCCCCATGACAGTCAGCGGAACGGATGGCGGCCGGCGGTTTCAATTGTGGCGTCGATGCCGCTATTTGCGCCCGCTTGTTGCGCGAGCGCAAACCGCACGCGAACGCGTGTTCAGGCCCCTGAAGCGGGCGCTTTCTTCGCACCGCGACCTTCGCTCGCACTTTTCGACGACGGCGCACGCTTCGCCGCCGCGCGTTTCGTCGCGCCAGACGACTTCGGCGCGGCCTCGCGGGTTGCGTGGGCATTGCTGGCGACGCCAGGTCCGTGCGTGCCCTCCGCCGCTTCGGCCATGTCCTCCGCCGTGGCCGTCGCGCCGGCGGCCGCGGCCGGCTGCGCCATCGCGAACTGCGCCAGCTGGTTGAATTGCGATTGCAACAGATTCCACCACGCCGAGGTGTCGAAAGGCGGCGTCTGCGCGGCGTCGCCGGCTTCGTCCGCGGCATCGGCGTCGCTCGCCTTCGTTTGGGCAGCCGCGGATGGCGCGGCTGCAGACGTCTGCTGAGGCGACATCCACGATGGCGTCGGCGAAGAAGCCGAGGCCGCCGGACCCGACGCGGAAGCCATCGGCTTCATCGACGACTGCGCGAACGCGCCGAACGCCCGCAAGGTGGCGAGCGTCGCGCGCTGCACCTCGAGCGCCTGGATGGCCGACTGCAGCATGTTCAGATTCAGCTTCAGCCACTGTTCGACCGCGCGCATGTCGGTGATGCGCTTGTCGAGTTCCTCGACGTTGGTGAGCGGCGCCATCATGTCCGACATCATCGAAAGCGACGGCCCCAGGCCCGACGCCGCGCCGGCCTGCGCGCCGGGAAAGGCCGACCCGAACGGCGTGTGGCGCATCATGTCCCACATCCGGTCGAGCATCTCAGCGGGCGGAAAACCCGGGAAGCCGGGAAAGGGCGGCGTGGAGCCGGTTGTAGCGGTCATGGTTTTCTCCTCGCACCTTGAAGTGGCGGGACGCAGCGGCCATGCCGCGCCCGGTTCGTCCGATCATACCGCGCGTATCAGTGTCGGCACGCGCCAGAACACCCGCGCCGCGTGGACGTCACGCAGCGCGGCCAGCGGCATCAGAACGGATCGCCGCGTCTGAAGTCGGGGGCGCGGCGCTCGCGCAGCGAGTTCACGCCCTCGCGCACGTCGGGGCCGGCAAAGCCCATGAATTCAAGTGCGAGCGACGTATCGAAGGCCGGGCCCGCCGAGCGCAGCCAGTTGTTCAGCGCGTACTTGGTCCAGCGGATCGCCGTCTGCGAACCGCTCGCGAGTTTCTGCGCGACTTCGAAGGCTTTCGGCAACAGATCGTTTTCATCGACCGCGAGCGACACGAGGCCAATCCGCTCCGCCTCCTCACCGCTTACCGGTTCGCACAGCATCAGGTAATACTTCGCCTTCGCCATGCCGCACAGGAGCGGCCACACGATCGCCGCGTGATCGCCCGCCGCGACGCCGAGGCGCGTATGGCCGTCGATGATCCGCGCGCTCTTCGCCGCGATCGAAATATCGGCGAGCAATCCGGCGACGAGGCCCGCGCCCACCGCCGGCCCGTGCATCGCGGAAACCACGGGCTTGCTGCAGTTGATCACGTTGTAGACGAGGTCGCGCGCCTCGCGCCACACGCGCGTGCGCACGTCGAAATCGGTGGCCATCTGCTCGACGAGCCCGAGATCGCCACCGGCCGAAAAGCCCTTTCCCTCGCCACGGATCACCGCGACGCGCACTTCCGGATCGCGGTCGATATCACGCCAGATCTCCGCGAGCTCGCGATGCATGTGCGCATCGGCGGTCGCGAGACCGCTTTTGTTCACGCCTTCGCCGCTCATCACGATTTCGAGAATGCCGTGCGAATGACGCCGCAACCGCAGCGCGTGATAACCGGCGTAGAAATCCGGATTGGGCGTGCCCTGGGCTTGCGAATCGTGAGACATGACGGTCGATCCAGTAGAACGGTTCATTTCGGACAGCGGCGGCGAGCGGCGCACGACGGGTCGGCGTTCGCGCCTCAGCGCGGCTGATACACCCACTTGCCGTCGCGAATCTCCACCATGACGCGGGCGCGCTGGTCGAGGCCAAGGTGATCAGTCGTGCTCATGTTGACAATACCATTGGAGTCCGCGAGACCGCGCGTCGCCTCGAGCGCATCGCGCAGCGCCAGGCGAAACTCGGGCGTGCCAGGCGCCGCCGTCTTCAGCGCGATCGGTATGGCGTTACCCAGCAGCAGTCCTGCGTCCCACGTATACGAGCCGAACGCCGATACGCTGCCCGCGCCGTGCTGCGCCTCGAAGCGCGCGATGTAGTCGAGCGCGAGCCGCTTTGCCGGATGGTCGACGGGCAGCTGCGCGGCGACCAGCACCGGGCTCGCGGGCAGGAACGTGCCGTTGCAATCCGCGCCGCACACGCGCAGGAAATCGTTATTACCCACGCCGTGGTTGTGATAGATCAAGCCCTTGTAGCCGCGCGCTTTCAGCGTCTTCGGCGGCAGCGCGGCGGGTGTGCCGGCGGCGCCCACGACCACCGCATCCGGATTCGCCGCCATGATCTTGAGAATCTGGCCGGTGACGCCCGGATCGGTGCGATTGAAGCGCTCGTTCGCGACGACCGTGATCTTGTGGAGCTGCGCGAACTTCACGACTTCGGCGTAAAAGGTTTCGCCGAGCGCGTCCGCCTGGCCGATGTACGCGATCGTCTTCACGCCGTGTTCGCTCGCGTGTTCCGCGATCGCCGAGGCCATCATCGCGTCGGTCTGCGGCGTCTTGAACATCCAGTGACGTTTTGCGTCCACCGGCTCGATGATCTTCGCGGACGAGGCGAGCGAGATCGTCGGCGTCTGCCCTTCGGCGATCACGTCGAGCATCGCGAGCGAATTCGGCGTGATCGACGAGCCGATGATCGCGTCGACGTGTTCCTCGGAGATCAGCTTCTTCGTGTTCTGGACGGCCTGGGTGGTGTCCGACGCGTCGTCGAACACGAGATATTCGACTTTCTGGCCAGCCACTTCTTTCGGAAACAGCGCCACGGTGTCGCGCGCCGGAATGCCCAGCGAAGCCGCCGGTCCCGTCAGCGACAGCACGAGCCCGATCTTCACCTGGGCTGCCGCGGCGACAGGAAGCGCGACGCTCACCGAGACGGCGAACCCGAGCGCGAGCCGTCGAAGAACGCGAGCCGGCGCGAAAGGACTACCGGATTGAACCTGTGTCCGGGCACGACCGGATCTGGGAATGAACGACCGGATTCGCATGCAAGTCTCCTCACCGTGGCAATGTGTTTTTTATCCTGGCGCTCGTCCCATGCAAGATGGCTGCTGCCTCGACGGGGATTTCCAGGCATCGCGGGGGCGCGGCACAGGGCGTGCCGACCACACGTGTGTCAGTGTAGCGACGCCTGCATACGACGTAATCGGGCGAAACCCTCCTGAAAGGTCCCCCGGGCGCGAGTCACGCACCCAACCCCGGGGGATTTCCTCACAGCAGCCGGATCAATGCAGTCCTTCGATGGGCGCGACCGACTGGTCGATCGCGCCGAAAATCGATTTGCCGGCCTCGTCGAACATCTCGATCTTCACCGTATCGCCGTATTTCATGAATTCCGTCTGCGGCGCGCCGTGCTCGATCGTCTCGAGACAACGCTTCTCGGCGATGCAGCAATAGCCGCGCTTCGCATCCTTGTTCGACACCGTCCCCGAGCCGACGATCGCGCCGGCCCGCAGATTGCGCGTCTTCGCCGCGTGCGCGACCAGCTGGCCGAAGTGAAACACCATGTCGGTGCCGGCATCCGGCTGGCCGACTTTCCTGCCGTTCCAGTGCACGATCATCGGGCGATGCACGCGCCCCTCGCGCCAATGTTCGCCGAGTTCGTCGGGCGTGACGGCGACAGGTGCGAACGAGGTCGCCGGCTTGCTCTGAAAGAAGCCAAAGCCCTTGGCAAGCTCGGCGGGAATCAGGTTGCGCAGCGAGACGTCGTTCACGAGCGTGACGAGGCGCACGGCCTTGAGCGCCTGATCGGGCGTGGCGCCCATGCGCACGTCGCCGGTGATGACGGCCACTTCGGCCTCGAAGTCGATGCCGTATTCTTCCGACTCGCACACGATGTCTTCTTTCGGGCCGATGAAGTCGTCGCTGCCGCCCTGGTACATCAGCGGATCGGACCAGAATTCAGGCGGCATGTCGGCGCCGCGCGCGCGGCGCACCAGTTCGACGTGATTCACGTAGGACGAGCCGTCCGCCCACTGGAACGCGCGCGGCAGCGGCGCCATGCATGCCTTTGCGTCGAACGGGAACGTGTTGCGGGCGCGGCCCTGATTCAGCGCTTCGTACAGATCGATCAGTTGCGGCGCGTAGAACGTCCAGTCATCGAGGACGCGCTGGAGCGTCGGCGCGATCGCATCCGCGATCGCCGCGGTGTGCAGGTCGCGCGACACGACGATCAGTTGACCGTCGCGCGTGCCGTCCTTCAGCGTGGCAAGTTTCATAAGCGATTTCAGCAGTGTGGATGACGATAGAAGTAATCTATTCTACGATGGTGAATCGTCGCGGCCCAAACGCGTGCGTTTTGTGAGCCTTGTGAGCCTTCACGCGTCGGGCGCCATTGCACGCATCGGATGGAAGTCTGCTACCGTCCGTTGCCTGTTTTCACGCGTTGCCGTCCGCGTGTCGCGCGTCCTGTGCGTGCCTTCAGGTGACGGGGCGACGCCACTTTATCCGACATGACTGCCAGAGCAATGCATTCCATCGACATCGACTCCACCGACGACGACACAACTGAAACGCACGAAGCCGGCGAAGAAAAACTGCGCTCGGGCATCCAGTCGATCGAGGTCGGGTTTCGCCTGCTGGAGGTGCTGACCGACGAACCGCGCGCGATGATGCTGCGCGACCTCGCGCAGCGCGCCGGCATGAGTCCGGCGAAGGCGCATCGCTACCTGGTGAGCTTTCTGCGGCTTGGCGTCGTCGCGCAGGATCCGCTGTCGGGGCGCTATGAGCTGGGCGGCTTTGCGTTGCAGCTGGGTCTCGCGAGACTGGCGCGCGTCGATGGCGTGAAGCTCGCGCGCATCGCGCTTGCCGAAATGCGCGACCGGCTCGATCTCACGGTCGGTATCGCCGTGTGGGGCAACCAGGGGCCGACCGTCGTACACTGGATGGAGTCGAGCCATCCGGCGAAAGCGTCGCTGAAGCTGGGCGATGTGATGCCGCTGCTCGGCTCCGCAACCGGTCTGCTGTTCGCCGCGTATCTGCCGCGCAGCAAGACGGGCGCGATGATCGAGCGTGAGCTTGCCGATTCGCGGCGCTCGACCTGGGCACACACGCCGCGCACGCACGATGACGTCGAGGCCGCGCTGGCCGAGGTGCGCGAACATGGCGCGGCACGCGTCGAAGGCATGTTGCTGCCCACCATTCACGCGTTCTGCATGCCGGTATTCGACTCGACCGGCGATCTCGCGCTCGGTCTGATCGCGCTTGGACACGAAGGCGCTTTCGATATCCGCTGGAACGGAACGGTCGATACGGCGATGCGCGAATGCGCAGGAAAACTGTCGTATGAACTGGGCTACAGCGCGCACGCGCGCTGATCGACGAACCGCCGCTCACCGGCCCGCACGCATCGATGCTGTCGCACTCTACCGCTTCCATTCCTGAACGCACGCCGCCGCCGGCCGCATCCGCGAACCGGAGCAGACGTGCGTTGCGCTGGGTCGCCGTGCTCCTCGTCGTGGTGCTGCTGCACTGGATCGCCGCGCAATGGGTCGAGCGTCATCGCAGTATTTCGCAGCCACTCGAACCGGATCGTGCGCCCGTGCAGGTCGCATTGCTCAAGCCCGAACGCGTCGAGCAGGCGCCCGCGAACACCGCGCCGCCGCCCGCCGCGCCCGCTCGCCGCGCGCCCGCACGCAAGCCGGCCGAGCATGTGCTGACCATCACACGTCCCGAAGCCAGGCATGCCGTAACGACCGCGCCGGCTGCCGGCACCTCACCGGCGTCCGCTACATCTGAAGCGACATCGGCCGTATCGCCGGCTTCGTCAACCGGCGCCGCGGCCGCGGCAAGCGCGGCATCGGGGATCGGGAACGCCGGGGCATCGCACGGCGTGAAATTCTCCGTGCCACCTTCGGGCGATCTGCAATACGACACGTTCTATAACGGTGTGCGCAACCAGCCCGGCACGATCCACTGGACAAACGACGGGCACACCTACGAGATGGTCGTCTCGGTACCCCTGCCGTTTGTCGGTACCTTCAGCTATGCGAGCCATGGCCATATCGACGCGTTTGGCATTGCGCCCGATCAGTACATCGAAAAGCGCGGCCATCGCGTCGAAGACGTGACGATTTTCAATCGCGCGGACAGGCAGATCGCCTTCACGCGCACGCCCACCACCCTCGCGCTGCCCGATGGCGCGCAGGATCGCTTCAGCATGGTCATGCAACTGGCGAGTCTCGTACGAGGCGACCCTGCCGCGTACAAGCCTGGCGTCACGCGCGAGTTCTATGTCGCCGACAACGACAGCGGCGAGATCTGGCCGATCGAGACGATCGGTGATGAAAGCGTGCGCATACCGGGCGGCTATGTCGAGGCGCGTCACTTCATGCGTCTGCCGCGACGCGAAGGCGACCGGCGACGCATCGATGTATGGCTCGCGCCGTCGCTTGGCTGGTTGCCCGCGCGGCTCGTGCAGACCGAGCCGAACGGCACGCAGATCGAATTGCGCTGGCGCGGCGGGCTCGCCTCGCCGGATTCGGACAGCGACGACACAGCCAGCCCGTCCGCGCCTGCGGATGGCCCAGCCGGCGCCATCGAAAAACCCTGAACCTGGTGAAGAAGTTTTCCCCGAGTTTCAGAAACTTCCCGTCGACGGCTCACTCGTACATTGAGCAACGCGCGTTGCATGCGTGACCTGTCGCTGTCTGTCGACTTCCAGAAAGCGCATCTGGACGCGATCGAACAGATCAATGAAGTGTTGTTGCGAACATACACCGAAGGATACGCACGCGCATGCGAAGCACCGCCCGATTTCGACGTTCGCGAAGCGGTGAAACGTATCGACAAAGCCGTGCGGTCCATTGCCTGGCGCTGCGATGCGGGCACACTGCCGGCATCGATGCAGACTGCCGCAAATGTCATTCCTGGGTATCGTTTCGCGTTGCTGGAGGCCGACCATCCCGCACCGGCTGAACAATCGCACGGTTTTGCTGCGTTACTTGAAACGTTTCCCGCCACCCGGGTCTAAACTGTAGATGGACCTTTCACGCGCGTTACTCCGGGTCCACCCCTTGAATTCCACACCATAGGCTCCATTTACAGCGCAGGAACGGCTTGGAGCCAACGGAAATATAAGGAGTGTCGCCATGCAGATGATCTATAACAGCCCGAACTATTGTGTTGTCGAGTTTCCGCCGGAAGACGGCCATCTCGCCATGCGTTCCGGTGGCTACGAGATTGTTGACAAGACCATGCAGCGCGAAATCTACATTGATGGTGCAATGGCGGCACGCTTTCGTGAACACGTACAAAAACTGATCGAAGACGAACCGTCGCTCGACGAAGTGGATGAATTCCTCGGCCAGTTCGACAGTCTGATGCATCAGCCGGTGATCCTTCACTGAAACGTCGCCTGGGCGACACAGCTCCTCGAAACCCCGTCCGGCATGCCGGACGGGGTTTTTCTTTTATCGCGGCGCGAAGCGTGCGCCAGACCGCATGGCTCTGCCCCTCGAAGGGCAGAGCCATGCGGCTCCGGCTACAATGACGCGTTTACCGCATCTTTCAGGCGCAAGCCTTGCCAGCCATGAACCAGCCTGCCCAAACCGTTGCTCCAGAACGCTCCGTCGCGCCCTATACGCGCGGCACCGCCCTGCCAGGACTCCTGAAGTCGCGCATCCTGATCCTGGACGGCGCGATGGGCACGATGATCCAGCGCTACAAGCTCGATGAAGCGGGCTATCGCGGCGAGCGCTTCAAGGACTACGGTCGCGACATCAAGGGCAACAACGAGTTGCTGTCGATCACGCAGCCGCAGGTCATCAGCGAGATTCACGAGCAGTACCTCGCGGCAGGCGCCGACATTCTCGAAACCAACACGTTCGGCGCGACCAGCGTCGCGCAGGCCGACTACGGCATGGAAAGCCTCGCGATCGAAATGAATCTCGAATCGGCGAAGCTCGCGCGCGCAGCCTGCGACAAATACTCGACGCCCGACAAGCCGCGCTTCGTCGCGGGTGCCATCGGGCCGACGCCGAAGACCGCGAGTATTTCTCCAGACGTAAATGATCCGGGCGCGCGCAACATCACGTTCGACGAATTGCGCACGGCGTATTACGAACAGGCGAAGGCGCTGCTGGATGGCGGCGTCGACCTGTTCCTCGTCGAAACGATCTTCGACACGCTGAATGCAAAGGCCGCGCTGTTCGCGCTCGACGAACTGTTCGAGAACACTGGCGAGCGTCTGCCGGTCATGATCTCCGGCACCGTGACGGATGCCTCGGGGCGCATTCTGTCCGGCCAGACGGTCGAGGCGTTCTGGAACTCGCTGCGTCACGCGAAGCCGCTCACGTTCGGCCTGAACTGCGCGCTCGGCGCGGCGTTGATGCGTCCGTACATCGCCGAGCTTGCGAAGCTCTGCGATACGTATGTGTCGTGCTATCCGAATGCCGGCCTGCCGAATCCGATGAGCGATACCGGTTTCGACGAACTGCCCGCCGATACGTCCGGGCTGCTGAAGGAATTCGCACAGGCGGGGCTCGTGAACATCGCGGGCGGCTGCTGCGGCACGACGCCGGAGCACATCGCCGCGATCGCGAAGGCGCTGGCCGACATCAAGCCGCGCAAGTGGCCGACGCAATACCGCGACGCGGCTTGAACCGCCACGTCCGCCACTCGTCTTCAATCCGGCAACAAGCAGTCAAGCGCGGCAACTCGCCCGCAGCACGCAACCGAATCAGGCACAAGACATGACCGATCACACCATGCGCCTTTCCGGCCTCGAGCCGTTCAACGTCACTTCCGGCTCGCTTTTCATCAACGTTGGGGAACGCACCAACGTGACGGGCTCGAAAGCGTTTGCCCGCATGATTCTCAATGGCCAGTTCGACGACGCGCTCGCGGTGGCCCGCCACCAGGTCGAGAACGGCGCACAGGTCATCGACGTCAACATGGACGAAGCGATGCTCGATTCGAAGGCGGCGATGGTCCGCTTCATGAATCTGATCGCCTCCGAACCGGACATCGCGCGCGTGCCGATCATGATCGACTCGTCGAAGTGGGAAGTGATCGAAGCAGGCCTGAAGTGCGTGCAGGGCAAGGCGATCGTCAACTCGATCTCGCTGAAGGAAGGCGAAGAAGCGTTCCGTCGTCATGCGAACCTGATTCGCCGCTATGGCGCGGCGGCGGTGGTGATGGCATTCGACGAACAGGGCCAGGCCGATACGTTCGAGCGCAAGACGCAGATCTGCAAGCGCTCGTACGACTTCCTCGTGAACGAAGTCGGCTTCCCGCCAGAAGACATCATCTTCGATCCGAATATTTTCGCGATCGCGACCGGCATCGAAGAGCACAACAACTACGCCGTCGACTTCATCAACGCGACGCGCTGGATCAAGGAAAACCTGCCCTATGCGAAGGTGAGCGGCGGCGTGTCGAACGTGTCGTTCTCGTTCCGCGGCAACGATCCGGTGCGCGAGGCGATTCACACCGTGTTCCTGTACTACGCGATCCAGGCGGGCATGGACATGGGCATCGTCAACGCCGGCCAGCTCGGCGTGTATGCCGACCTCGACCCGGAACTGCGCGAACGTGTCGAAGACGTCGTGCTGAACCGGCGCGACGACGGCACCGACCGCCTGCTCGAAATCGCCGACAAATTCAAAACCGGCGCCGCGAAGAAAGAAGAGAACCTCGAATGGCGCAACCAGCCGGTCGAAAAACGTCTCGCGCATGCGCTCGTGCTCGGCATCACGAATTTCATCGTCGAGGACACCGAGGAAGCGCGCGCGAAGATCGCGGCCGCGGGTGGCCGCCCGATCAACGTGATCGAAGGTCCGCTGATGGACGGCATGAACGTGGTCGGCGACCTGTTCAGTCAGGGCAAGATGTTCCTGCCGCAGGTGGTGAAGTCGGCGCGCGTGATGAAGCTGGCGGTCGCGCACCTGATCCCGTTCATCGAAGAAGAAAAGAAGCTGCTTGAAGAAGCCGGCGGCGACGTGCGGGCGAAAGGCAAGATCGTGATCGCCACGGTCAAGGGCGACGTGCATGACATCGGCAAGAACATCGTGTCGGTGGTGCTCCAGTGCAATAACTTCGAAGTGGTCAACATGGGCGTGATGGTCGCGTGCAACGACATTCTCGCGAAGGCGAAGGTCGAGGGCGCGGACATCGTCGGTCTGTCCGGTCTCATCACGCCGAGCCTCGAGGAAATGGCTTACGTCGCGTCGGAAATGCAGCGCGACGACTACTTCCGCATCAAGAAGATTCCGCTCCTGATCGGCGGCGCGACCACGTCGCGCGTTCACACGGCCGTGAAGATCGCGCCGCATTACGACGGACCGGTGGTGTACGTGCCGGACGCGTCGCGCTCGGTTTCGGTGGCGTCGAGTCTGCTGTCCGATCAGGGCGCGGCGAAGTACCTCGAAGATCTCAAGACCGACTACGACCGTATTCGCGAACAGCACGCCAACAAAAAAGCCCAGCCGATGGTCACGCTCGCCGCAGCGCGCGCGAACAAGACAAAGATCGACTGGAGCGGCTACCAGCCGGTGAAGCCGAAGTTCATCGGCCGCCGTGTGTTCAGGAATTTCGACCTGAACGAACTGGCCCCGTACATCGACTGGGGCCCGTTCTTCCAGACGTGGGATCTCGCGGGCCCCTACCCGGCGATCCTGAACGACGAGATCGTCGGCGAATCGGCGCGCAAGGTGTTTTCGGACGCGAAGTCGATGCTCGCGCGCCTGATCCAGGGGCGCTGGCTGCAGGCCAGCGGCGTGATCGCGCTGCTGCCCGCCAGCACCGTGAACGACGACGACATCGAAATCTACACCGACGAATCCCGCTCGGACGTCGCGCTGACCTGGCGCAACCTGCGCCAGCAGAGCGTGCGCCCGGTCGTCGACGGCGTGATGCGGCCGAACCGGTCGCTCGCCGATTTCATCGCGCCGAAAGATTCGGGCGTCGCCGATTACATCGGGATGTTCGCGGTGACGGCGGGAATTGGCGTCGACGTGAAGGAACAGCAGTTCCTGAAGGATCACGACGACTACAACGCGATCATGCTGAAAGCGCTGGCCGACCGTTTCGCGGAAGCGTTCGCCGAAGCGATGCACGCCCGCGTGCGCCGTGACCTGTGGGGCTATGCGAGCGGCGAAACGCTTTCCAACGACGACCTGATCGGTGAAAAGTACAAAGGCATCCGCCCGGCGCCGGGCTATCCGGCGTGCCCGGACCATCGGGTCAAGCGCGACATGTTCGACTACCTGCAGGCCGGCGAAGCCGGCATGAGCGTGACCGAATCGCTCGCGATGCTGCCGGCGGCAAGCGTGTCGGGTTTCTATCTGGCCCATCCGGACAGCACGTATTTTTCGGTCGGCAAGATCGGCGAAGACCAGCTGGAGGACTACGCGCGGCGCGCCAGTCTGTCGGCCTCCGATGCCCGCCGGGCGCTGGCGCCCCAGTTGTAGGCGGCCCGCGCGGGACGGACTATATCGTTGCGCATATAAGCTGAATATTTCAGGCAGCCTGTTTTTCGGCTTTGTAGACTGCGATAGCCGGACCCTGCCAGACGCGGCCCAAAAACGCGTCGGTTCAATGACTTGCAACCGTCATGGAGAAAGATCGCATGAAGAAGCTGACGCTGATGTTGACTGGACTTTCACTCGCTTTCGGTGCCTCGATGGCGCTGGCGCAACAGCCGGCAGCCCCGGCGCAGGCAAGTTCGGTGAGTTCGTACTCGCCGCCCACGATCAAGCACGTGAAAAAGCCGAAGAAGGCAAAGAAGAAAAAGGGCGCCCCGGCGCCGATGGCGGCACCGGCAGACGCCGCGAGCCAGTAAGTAGCGACGATTCATCAGCAGGAAACGACAGAGCCCGCATCACACAAGCGGGCTCTTTTTTTGTCCAGTGACGATCGGCATGCGCGGCGGCGCTGCGCTCGATCAGCGCACTGGTGCGCCGCCGGTCACGTCAGACGCCCCACAGGACGTCCGTGTTTTCCTTCTGCGCCGCGCGCAGCATGTCGAGGAACGGGAACGCGCGTTGTGCGAGGCCGATCGGAATCTCGTGGTGCTCATGGCCTTCTTCCCCTTCGTGGAAGTGGCCGTCGTGCTCGGCGCGCTCCTGCTTGTCGGTGTGGATCGCGGATTCGAGTTTCGTGATCGCACCGGGGAGTTCATCGTGCGTGATGACGCCACGCTCGCCCAGCCGCTTGCCCACGATACCGACCAGATACTGGGCCAGATTCTCCAGCATCACCACGTCCGGGCAGGAGCGGCACTTGAAAGTAATCAACATGACATTTCCCTTTTCGTTTTGTTGGATCCGCGCGCGCGGCGTCACTCTGAACGCGTCCGCGCTAATCCCGCCGACGCTTTCGCGCGTGCCGGCGGGCCCGGCTGCAAGCCGGGTATCTCATTGGATATATTAGCACCTGCTAAAATCCGTCTGAACGGAAAAGCGCCGACTGGTGCGCCGCACAGGGCCTTGTGTGCATGGTCACGCGCCGCGATGGCCGGACATGCCGATGGCGCCGCCGCGGCTGTCGCGGCACGAAGCCCGCTTTCCACCTCATTCGACGGACCGGCCGGAAGCATTAAACAAGGCCGGCGCCGCGCCCGAACACACGAACTGCCTCACTGGACTCGCAACAAGCATGCTGCCCGCACATAAACAAACCCTCGAAACCCTCTTCGCCGATGCCGTGAAGCAGGTCGCCCAGACGACCCAGGGCGCGACCGAAGCTGCCTTCGTCGAGCCGGTGATCACGCTCGAACGCCCGAAGGTCGCCGCGCACGGCGACGTCGCGTGCAACGTCGCGATGCAGCTCGCCAAGCCGCTGCGCGCGAATCCGCGCCAGCTCGCGCAGCAGATCGTCGAAGCCGTGCTCGCGCATCCGCAGGCAGCGGGGCTCGTCGAAGGCGCGGAAGTGGCGGGTCCGGGCTTCATTAACCTGCGTCTTGCCGCGACCTCGAAGCAGGCCGTGGTTGGCGCCGTGTTCGCCGAAAAGGAAGCGTTCGGCCGCTCGGCGCGCGAAGCCGGCAAGCGGGTGCTGGTCGAATTCGTGTCGGCGAACCCGACCGGACCGCTGCACGTCGGTCATGGCCGTCAGGCCGCGCTCGGCGACGCGCTGTCGAACGTGCTCGCTTCGCAGGGCTATGCGGTGCATCGCGAGTTCTACTACAACGACGCCGGCGTGCAGATCGCCACCCTTGCCGCCTCGACCCAGGCGCGCGCGCGCGGCCTGAAGCCGGGCGACGCGGGCTGGCCGGAGCCGGCCTACAACGGCGAGTACATCGCCGACATCGCGCGCGATTATCTCGCGGGCGAAACCGTTTCCGCGAGCGATGGCGAGCCGGTCAAGGGCGAAGGCGACATCGACAATATCGACGCGATCCGCCGCTTTGCCGTGGCGTATCTGCGCCACGAGCAGGACATGGACCTGCAGGCGTTCGGCGTGAAGTTCGACCAGTACTATCTGGAATCGTCGCTGTACAAGGAAGGGCGCGTCGAAAAGACCGTCGAGGCACTCGTCGCCGCCGGCAAGACATACGACCAGGAAGGCGCGCTGTGGCTGCGCACCACCGACGACGGCGACGACAAGGACCGCGTGATGCGCAAGACCGACGGCACGTACACGTACTTCGTGCCGGACGTCGCGTACCACGTCGCGAAGTGGGAGCGCGGCTTCACGAAGGTCATCAACGTGCAGGGCTCGGATCACCACGGCACGATCGCGCGCGTGCGCGCCGGCCTGCAGGGGCTTGGCATCGGCATTCCGAAGGGCTATCCCGACTACATCCTGCACAAGATGGTCACCGTGATGCGCGACGGCGCCGAGGTGAAGATCTCGAAGCGCGCGGGCAGCTACGTGACGGTGCGCGACCTGATCGAATGGTCGGGCGGCGCGACGCCGGGCACCGAAGTGTCGCCGGACCTGCTCGACGAAGAGACGATCCGCCGCGGCCGCGACGCCGTGCGCTTCTTCCTGATCTCGCGCAAGGCCGACACGGAATTCGTGTTCGACGTCGACCTCGCGTTGAAGCAGAGCGACGAAAACCCCGTGTACTACGTGCAGTACGCGCATGCGCGGATCTGCTCGGTGCTGCACGAATGGAAGTCGCGCTACAACGCCGACGAAGCCATCCTGCCGACGGCCGATCTCTCGCCGCTCGTCACGGAGCGCTCGCTCGCGCTGCTGCAGAAGATCGCCGAATTCCCGGACATGCTCGAACACGCCGCGAATGAACTCGCACCGCACGCGGTCGCGTTCTACCTGCGCGATCTCGCGGGTGAATTTCACTCGTTCTACAATGACCGCGCCGAACGCGTGCTGGTCGACGACGAAGCGGCCCGCAACGCGCGCGCGGCGCTTCTCGCCGCGACGCGCCAGGTGCTGGCCAACGGCCTCGCGACGATCGGCGTTTCCGCTCCCGAAAAGATGTAATCGTCGCGATGCGACTTGCGTGCGGCCGTCGTTATAATCGACGGTCGTTCCAGACTCTTTTCAAGACTCATTTCTCTGGCAGGTGATTCAGACGATGGCAAAACCACGCCGCACAACGAAGCAGTCAAAGCAGTCCGGGGGCACGTTCCTCGGCATCGTGCTGGGCCTCATCGTAGGTCTTGCGATCGCGGTGGTGGTGGCGCTCTATATCACGCGTGCGCCCACGCCATTTGTCTCGAAAGTCGCGCCGCCCTCCGCATCCGACGCTGGCGCAAGCCAGCCGCAATACGATCCGAACCGTCCGATGCAAGGCAAGACGCCGGGGCAGCCCGTGCCGCAGGCCGCCCAGCCGGCACCGCCGAACACCGCGCCCGGCCAGACGACCAACCAGACGCAGTCGTCGGGCATGCTCGAAGAGCCGCAGATCGTCGAGGTGCCGCCTTCGAACGCGAACGGCGTCGCCGTACCGCCGAAGGCCGCCACCGACAGCGGCAGCAGCGCCACGTCAGGCAAGAAGCCTCAACCTTCGGGCGCAACCGCGGGGACAGCAACGTCTGCGCCAAAGCCGGCCGAGGCGAATGCGAAGCCGGGGTCCGCGCCTTCCGCCGCGGAGGCGAACACCGGCTATTTCCTGCAGGTCGGCGCCTACAAGACCGCCGCCGACGCCGAACAGCAGCGCGCGCGTCTCGGCTTCCAAGGTTTCGAGTCGAAGGTCACGCAGCGCGATGCAGGCGGCGTCACGTACTATCGCGTACGCATCGGGCCGTTCTCGAAATTCGAGGATATGAACACAACACGCCAGCGGCTGTCTGATGCTGGAGTGGACACCGCCGTGATCCGCTTCACCAGACAGTAACCACAGGCCAACGTCATTCCGCCTTCACAGGTCAACACAACATGATCAAAAAACTACTCGGCATTCTCTTTCTCTCGCTCGGTCTCGTGGCCGCAGGCGCCGCGCAGGCTTCGCCCGCCGCGCCGGTGTCCGGCAAGGACTACACGGTGCTCGCGTCGCCGCAACCGGTCGAAGTGCCGGCCGGCAAGATCGAAGTCACCGAATTCTTCTGGTACGGCTGCCCGCACTGCAATGAATTCGACCCGTTCCTCGAAGCGTGGGTCAAGAAGCAGGGGCCGGATGTCGTCTTCAAGCGCGTGCCGGTCGCCTTCCGCGACGACTTCATTCCGCACTCGAAGATGTATCACGCACTCGACGCGCTCGGTCTCGCGCAACAGCTCACGCCCAAGATCTTCAACGAAATCCACGTCAACAAGAACTACCTGCTGACGCCGGAAGACCAGTCCAAATTCCTCGCGAAGAACGGCGTCGATCCGAAGAAGTACATGGACGCGTACAACTCGTTCTCGACGCAAAGCGAACTGCAACGCGACAAGAAACTGCTCGACGCGTACAAGATCGAGGGCGTGCCGACGCTCGCCGTGCAGGGCAAGTATGAAACCGGCCCGGCTGCGACCGACAGCCTGCCGGGCACGATCCAGGTGCTGGATTACCTCGTCGCACAAATCCGCGCGAAGAAGATGTAACACCGGGCGCCGGTATGAATTCACCGTTGAAGGTTTTCATTACCGGCGCGTCGAGCGGTATTGGCCACGCACTCGCCACCGAATATGTGCGGCGCGGTGCGATTCTCGGCCTCGTCGCCCGTCGCGGCGAAGCACTCGCCGCGTTCCAGCAGGCGCATCCGCAGCACCCCATCTCCGTTTATCCCCTCGATGTTCGCGATGCCGACGCGCTGGCGTCCGCGGCCGGACAGTTCATCGCGCAACATGGCTGCCCCGACGTCGTGATCGCCAATGCGGGCATCAGCCAGGGCGCGCTTACCGGCCACGGCGATCTGCACGTGTTTCGCGACGTGATGGACGTCAACTACTTCGGCATGGTCGCAACGTTCGAGCCGTTCGCGCGCGCGATGATCGCGGCGCGCAAAGGCACGCTTGTTGGCGTGGCGAGCGTCGCGGGCGTGCGTGGGCTGCCGGGTTCAGGCGCGTATAGCGCGTCGAAATCGGCGGCGCAGAAGTATCTCGAGGCGCTGCGCGTCGAGATGCGGCCGCTCGGCGTCTCGGTCGTGACGATCGCGCCCGGCTACATCCGCACGCCGATGACCGGGCACAATCCGTATCCGATGCCGTTCCTCATGGACGCAGACCGGTTCGCCACGAAGGTCACCAATGCGATCGCGAGGAAGACCACGTTTGCGACGTTCCCGTGGCAGATGCGCATCGCGGGTGCGCTGCTGCACGTGCTGCCGCGCTGGCTGTACGACATCGCGTTCGAAAAGGCACCGCGCAAGCCTCGCGCGCCCGAGTAGCCCGTCGCTACGCGTGCGGTCGATACACCCGCATCGAGCAAGGGCCCTCGCCCCGATCCAGTCGCCTGATCCTCACGCGCCGGACCACGGGCAAACGCCGTCGCCCATATCGGTATGCCGATTAAGTTGTTGTCGTCGCAACCACCCAGCGTTTAAGCTTTCCCCTAGGCGGGCACGCCCGCATCGAAAGAGCTTCACAATAAAGCGGACTGTATGAGCCGCGATCCACGTCCTCGCAGCGCCCATGCAACGCACCCGGCGCGCTGCCTGACCACGTTTGTTACCGGAGATCCTATGCGCTTCAAACTGCTCGCCGCCGCCCTGCTCGCTACAGCGCCCGTGCTCGTCCTCGCGAAGCCGCTGACCGTCTGCACGGAATCGAGCCCGGACGGCTTCGACGTCGTCCAGTTCAACTCGCTCGTGACCACCAACGCTTCGGCCGACGTGATCTTCAACACACTCGTGTCGTACGACGAAGCCGCGAAGAAAGTCGTGCCCTCCCTCGCCGACAAATGGGAAGTGAGCGCCGACGGCCTCACGTACACGTTCCATCTGCGTCCGGGCGTGCAGTTTCAGACAACGGATTACTTCAAGCCGTCGCATGCGCTGAATGCGGACGACGTCGTCTTCACGTTCGGGCGCATGCTCGACGAGAACAATCCGTGGCACAAGGTGGCAGGCCCGAGCGGTTTTCCGCATGCGCAGTCGATGGGTCTCGTGAAGCTGGTCAAGGCCGTCACGAAGGTCGACGACAACACGGTGAAATTCGAACTGAACGAGCCGAACGCGACATTCGTGCCGATTCTGTCGATGGGCTTCGCATCGATCTACTCCGCCGAATACGCCGACCAGTTGCTGAAGGCCGGCAGGCAGGTGGACCTGAACGCGAAACCGGTCGGCACCGGCCCGTTCGTGCTGAAGAGCTACACGAAGGACGCGGTCATCCGTTACGACGTGAATCCGACCTACTGGGGCGCGAAACCGAAGATCGATCGCCTGATCTACGCGATCACGCCGGACGCCTCCGTGCGCGCGCAGAAGATCAAGGCCGGCGAATGCCAGATCGCGCTGTCGCCGAAGCCGCAGGACGTCGCGGATGCGAAGACCGACAAGGCGCTGAAGGTTGTGCAGACGCCCGCCTTCATGACCGCGTTCGTCGCGCTGAACACGCAGAAGAAGCCGCTCGATAATCCGAAGGTGCGCCAGGCGCTGAACATGGCGTTCGACCGCACGACGTACCTGAAGACGGTGTTCGACAACACCGCATCGCCCGCGACGAATCCGTATCCGCCGAACACGTGGAGTTACGACAAGGCGATCCAGCCGTATCCGTATGACGTCGCGAAGGCGAAGAAGCTGCTCGCCGACGCGGGCGTCGCGAACGGTTTCGAAACGACGATCTGGGTGCGCCCGAACGGCAGCGTGCTGAATCCGAATCCGAAAGCAGGCGCGGAACTGCTGCAGGCCGACTTCGCGAAGATCGGCGTGAAGGCCGACGTGAAGGTGATCGAATGGGGCGAGCTGATCAAGCTGGCAAAGCAGGGCCAGCACGATGCGCTCTTCATGGGCTGGGCCGGCGACAACGGCGACCCGGACAACTACCTGTCACCGCTCTTCAGTTGCAATGCGGTGAAGTCGGGGATCAACTTCGCGCGCTATTGCGATCCGCAACTCGACAAGCTGATCGACGAAGGCAAGGCGACCGCGGATCAGGCGAAGCGCACGAAAGCCTATGAGGCGGCGCAGAAGATCATCCACGACGAAGCGCTGTGGATTCCGCTGGGTTATCCGACCGCGGCGGCGCTGACGCGAGCGAACGTGAGCGGCTATAGCGTGAGCCCGTTCGGCCGGCAGAACTTCTCGACGGTCGTGGTGCAGTAACACCGTTAGCGGTCTTCTAACGGCGCGCAAAGGAACAGGCCCACGCGGGCCTGTTTTTCCATCAGCGGCGAAGCGTTGGCGTCACGCGGAAAAGCGGATCACGCCGTCGCTGTCGAACTGCCGCTTCAACTCCCCCTCGAGCCACAGTACATGCAGATGGGCGAGTGCCTCGCCCATCGCGAACGTCAACTGATGGATATCGAGCTGGCGTTTGAACATCAGCGGCACGATGTCCGCCGCGCTATGCGGTTTTTCCGCGCACGCGGCGCGCACCTCGGCAAGACGCGCCTCGTGATGGTCGCGTAGCTGGCCGATACGCGTACGCACGCCCCTGAACGGCTTGCCGTGCGACGGCAGCACGAGCGTATCGGGCGCCATCGTTTCGTAACGGCCGAGCGACTCCAGATACAGCGCAAGCGGATTGCCTTCCGGCTCGATGTCGAACACCGACACGTTCGTCGAGATGCGCGGCAACACCATGTCGCCGGAGATCAGCACGCCGGTTTCCTCGCAATGCAGCGCGCAGTGTTCCGGTGAATGGCCAAAACCCGTGACGACACGCCACGTGCGCCCGCCGATCGCAATACCGTCGCCTTCGCGCATGCGGCGGTATTGCGCGGGTATCGAGGGCACCAGGTTCGCGTAATAGCTCGTGCGGTTGCGCAGCTTGTCGATCGACGCCTCGTCGGTCAGACCGTGCCGCGCGAAATGCGCCGCCGCGCGCTCGCCGCCGGCGTTCGAGCCGTCGCCGGACGCCATCACGCGCCCCAGCATGTATTCACCGAGCGAGATCCATAGCCGGACGTCCCAGCGCTTCTGCTCGCCGCCCGTGCAGATCCAGTCCGCAAGGCCCAGATGGTCGGGATGACAGTGCGTGACGATCACCCGCAGCACGGGCAGGCCTTCGAGCGCCGTATCGAAGACCGTTTCCCAGTTCGCCTTGATCGTGTCGCTGGCGACGCCGCAATCGACGACCGTCCAGCCCTCCTCGCCGTCTATCTCGTCGCGTAGCAGCCAGAGGTTGATGTGATCGAGCACGAACGGCAGCGGCATGCGCAGCCAGCGCACACCGGGTGCGACTTCGAGCGCGTGGCCCGGTTCGGGAAGCGTGTCGCGAAACGGATAGTCGAGTTGATGTTCAAGAGCATTCATCGTGGGGATCGGTCCAGAGGCGTGGCAGGCGTATTGCGATATCGGGCGCACCTTGCTTCGAGGCAATGTTGCGCTTTACCAAGGTTGACGATAACGTAAACGTCTATCTCACGTCCAATCCACTTTGGACCGGCAGAGTCGACCATTCACGGACTATCCGATGAACACGCAATACACGATCACCGAACTCGCGCGCGAATTCGACGTCACGCCGCGCGCGATCCGCTTCTACGAAGATCAGGGTTTACTCTCTCCCAGCCGGGAAGGATCGGGCGGCTTGCGGCGCGTGTATTCCGGTCGCGATCGCACGCGTCTGAAGCTCACGCTGCGCGGCAAGCGGCTCGGCTTCACGCTGTCGGAGATCCGCGCGCTGCTCGACCTGTACGAATCGCCGACCGACACCGTGCCGCAACTGAACGCGTTCCTCGCGACGGTAAGCCGCCATCGCGAGGTGCTCGAACGCCAGCTGGAAGACCTGAACGCGACGCTCGAGGATCTCGCCCAATATGAAACACAGGCGCGCGCGCTGCTCGAAGGCGGCGCGCGAGGCGGAGCGGAAAACGTCGCCGGACCGGCTGGCGGAGACGCCGGCCGCACGCCGGCGCAGCACGCAAGGCCGGTGGACGGGAAAGTGGCGCATTAGCTTCGGGGCGCGCCCGGGAAGCTACAATTACGGGTGAGTTCACGGCATCAAACGCACGCACGGTTGGTATGAGTCAATTTCCCAAACTGCTTTCGTCGCAGATCGGCTTCGATGTCGCGCAGACCATGCTCGAGGGATTTGATCGTCACTACCGGATCTTTCGCGAGGCGGCGATCCGCGCGAAGACGCTATTCGAAGCCGGCGACTGGCTCGGGCTGCAGAAGCCCGCACGCGAGCGCATCACGTCATATGACGAACGTGTCGCGGAATGCGTCGTCCTGCTCGAAGACGAATACGACGCCGAGAACATCGACGACGAAGTCTGGCAGCAGA
>CALFSF010000266.1 GCA_937917025.1 uncultured Paraburkholderia sp. | reverse complement strand
AGCAGGATCGGATAGCGATGCGGCAGCAGCGTGAGAATCTTGTGGATGTCGAGATTGATTTTTTCGGTGTTCATGGTGTTTCTGCTCACGCGTGGATGGCGCGATGATGACTGCGGATGCTTGCGCAGGCAGGTTGATAACGCGTGCGGCCGTCGTTCGATGTAACCAGACGGCGTCTCCCGCCGGCCGGTCACGACAACGGCGCTTACGCCGTGCTCGTGCTCTGTGTTGCTGGTGTGCTTCGTGCAGCGCGGACGTTGCCGCCCGTGCCCCGCGTCATGCGGTTCCCGTCGCGAACCGGGGTGCTGCTATGCCTTCTCGCCTGCCGCTGCGCCCGCTCCGGCTTCCAGTGCCTTGATCCGGTCGCGCAGCTTGTCGATATTGCGCAGCAGTGCGGCGCTTTTGTTCCACGAGGCATGATCGACGGCCGGAAACGCGCTCGTGTACATGCCGGGCTTCAGCAGCGATTTCGACACGCCCGACTTCGCCGTGACGATCACGTAATCGACCAGTGTCACATGACCGGCAATGCCGACCGCGCCACCGATCATGCAATGGCGCCCGATCGTCGTGCTACCCGCGATGCCCGCGCAGCCCGCGATGACCGTATACGCGCCCACCTTGCAGTTATGGCCGATCTGGACGAGATTGTCGATCTTCACGCATTCTTCGATGATCGTATCGGCCATCGCGCCGCGGTCGATCGTCGTATTCGCGCCGATTTCGACGTCCGGCCCGATCGACACGCCGCCGACCTGCGGAATCTTCACCCAGTTGCCCGTGCGGGCATCGCCGTCGCCGGTGAAATCGGGGGCAAAACCAAAACCGTCCGAGCCGATCACGGCACCGGCATGAATGATCACGCGCGGGCCGATCCGGCAGCCATGATAGACCGACACGTTCGGGTAAAGATGCGAGCCGTCGCCGATCCGCGTTTCGCGGCCAATCACGACATTGGCGTCGAGCCGCACGTTTTCGCCAATGACGGCGCCCGCTTCCACCGTCACGTTCGGGCCGATCACCGCGCTTGCCGCGACTTTCGCCGAAGGATCGATCGTCGCGCTGGCGTGAACGCCCGGTGTGCGCTTCGGCGCGGCGAGGTCGATGAACGCCTGGGCGATGCGCGCGAAGTAAGCGTACGGGTTGGGCGTGACGATGAAGTTACGGTTCGAACCGGGCGCGAGTTTCGCGAGGTCTTCGGCGTTGATCAGCACGGCGCCCGCGCCGGTCGTCTCGACCTGCGACAGATACTTCGGGTTCGCGAGGAACGCCAGCTGCTCCGGACCGGCCTGATCGAGCGGCGCGAGGCTGCCGACGCGATGCGCCGGATCGCCGACTACCTTGCCGCCGAACTGCCGGGCGATATCCTCGAGCGTAAATGCCATGCGTGTACTGCTCCTGCTGTTCAGTTTGAGCCGGACGCCGCGAGCGCCTTCAGCACCTGATCCGTGATATCGATACGCGGGCTGACATACACCGCTTCCTGCACGATCAGGTCGTAGTGCTGCGCCTCGGCGATCTGCTTGATCACCTTGTTCGCGCGATCCAGCACCGCCGCCAGTTCCTCGTTACGACGCTGGTTCAGGTCTTCGCGGAATTCACGCTGCTTGCGCTGGAAATCCGTGTCGAGCTGCGACAGGTCGCGCTGCTTCTGCGCGCGATCCGCCGGCGACAGCGACGAGCCGTTCTTGTCGAGCGAATCGGACATCGACTTCAGACGCGCCGCCATGTCCTGCAGGTCCTTGTCGCGCTTCGCGAACTCGGCCTCGAGCTTCACCTGCGCCGCCTTTGCAGCCGTGGATTCGCGCAGGATGCGGTCGGAATTGACCGCCGCGATCCTTGCTTCCTGCGCGTGCGCCACGGCGCTCACGCCCAGCGACATGACCAGCGCCAGCGCGCACATCACACGTTTCGAAAACATACCGGTTAGCAAAGTCATCCTCTCGATACTGTAGATAATCCGGGGCAGCGCCAGGACCGCGCGATCAGAACGCCGTCCCGATCTGGAACTGGAATTTCTGGTACTGGTCGCCTTCATGCTTCTGCAACGGGAAACCGAGGCTCAGCTTGAGCGGGCCAATCGGCGAGATCCACGCGAGACCCACACCGTAGCCGTACCGCAGGCCGTTCGCGCCATTCGAATTGGCCGCGTCGCTCGCGTCCGCCCAGACGTTACCGGCATCGAGGAACGTGAACACGCGCAGCGTGCGATCGTAACCGGTGCCCGGCAGCGGGAACGTCAGCTCGATGTTGCCGACCACCATCTTCGAGCCGCCGATCGGGTCGCCCGTCGTCTTGTCGCGCGGACCCAGCGAGCTCGGTTCATACCCCCGAACCGAGCCGATACCGCCCGCGTAGTAGTTCTTGAAGATCGGGTACGGTTTGCCGCCGAGGCCATTACCGTAGCCGCCCTGCACGTTGAACCCGAGCACGAAGCCGCGCGCAAACGAGTAATAGTACTGCGCCTGCAGATCGGCCTTGTAATACTGCGTGCCGCCGATCGGCGTGCCGTATTCGGCGTTCGCTTGAGTGAAGTAGCCGCGGCTAGGGACAAGCGCGCTGTCACGCGCATCTCGCGACCAGCCGACAGTGAGCGGTACGTTGTTCGAAACGCGACCGAAATCGGTAACGTACTGCTGATATGACGCCGGCGTGGCCGAATCGACGTCGAGCGTGTTCTGTTCGAGGCCCGCGCCGAAGTAGACCGTATCCAGTTCCGAGAACGGGATACCGAACTTCAGGTCGCCGCCCATCGTGACGATCTTGAAGCTCGAGTCCGTCGAGTAATACAGCGGCTCGTACGTACGGTAGTAGACGTCGGTGATGCGCTTGATGCCATCGACCGTGAAGTACGGATCGACCTGCGTGACCGTCAACGTACGGTACGTTTTCGCCGTGTTCACGTTGACCGAAAGACTCGTGCCCGAACCGAACACGTTGTCCTGCGACACGCCGGCCGACAGCACGACCTTGTCGGTCGACGAGAAACCCGCGCCCAGCGTGATCGCGCCGGTCGGCTTTTCGGCCACCTTGACGTCGACGTCCACCTGGTCGGGCGTGCCTTCCACCGGCGTCGTCGTGACGTCCACATCGGTGAAGTAGCCAAGACGGTTGATACGGTCTTTCGACAGCGCGAGGCGGTTCGAATCGAACCACGAGCTTTCGAGCTGACGCATCTCGCGGCGAACGACTTCGTCGCGCGTACGCGTGTTGCCCACGACATTGATCCGGCGCACATACACGCGGCGGCTCGGATCGACCTGCAGCGTGAGATCGACCTTGTGATGTTCCTGGTCGATCTGCGGCAGCGCGTTCACGGTGGCGAACGCGTAGCCGTATTCGCCGAGCTTGTCGACGATCGCCTTCGTGGTGGCCTGCAGCTTTTCAGCCGAGAAACGGTCACCCGGTTTGATCTTGATCAGCTTGTTGAGCTCGGCTTCGCGATCCAGCAGATTGCCCGCGAGCTTGATGCTCGAGATCGTGTACGGCTCGCCTTCGTGCAGCGCGACCGTCAGGTACATGTCCTTCTTGTCCGGCGAGATCGACACCTGGGTCGACTCGATGCTGAACTCGAGGTAGCCGCGATTCAGGTAATACGAGCGGACGTTTTCGAGGTCGCCCGTGAGCTTTTCCTTCGCGTACAGGTCGTTCTTCGTGTACCACGAGAACCAGTTCGGCGTGGACAGCTGCATTTCATCGCGCAGCGTGCCGGTGCTGAACGCCTTGTTGCCGATGAAGTTGATCTGGCGGATCTTGGCGCTCGGACCTTCGACGACCGAGAACAGCACCGCGACGCGGTTGCGGTCGATCGGCGTGATGGTCGTGGTGACTTCGGCGGCGTAGAAACCGCGCGTCAGGTACTGACGCTTCAGTTCCTGCTCGGCCTTGTCGACGAGCGCCTTGTCGTAATAACGGCCTTGCGACAGCCCGACGGCGCGCAGTGCCTTCGCCAGGTTGTCTTTTTCGAATTCGTGAATACCGGCGAAATCGATCGTGCCGATGGCCGGACGCTCCACCACCTGCACGACGACGACGTTGCCTTCGGTGGCGATCTTCACGTCGTTGAAGAAGCCCGTTGCATAGAGCGCGCGGATGGCTTCGGAAGCCTTGTCGTCGTCGAACGTGTCGCCCTGCTTGATCGGCAGATACGAAAACACGGTACCGGGTTCGACGCGCTGCAACCCCTCGATCCGAATGTCCTGCACCACGAAAGGTGTCGTCGCGTGAGCCACCAGCCCATGCGCGGCAAATGCCGCGGCTACAACTGTCTTTGGAACAAAGCGATGAGGTTTGAACAACGTGCTTCCCCAGTGTGTATAGCTGCATCAGGTCGGGCGGTCGCCATCGTGAACGCCACCAGACACTTTAAAAATGGATTAAACGAGCCAGATCGTTGAAGAGCGCGATCGCCGAC
>CALFSF010000265.1 GCA_937917025.1 uncultured Paraburkholderia sp. | reverse complement strand
TGCCACGCAGGCCCCAACGGCTGCCAGACGCTACACCGTCGTCGTATTTGACGAGATCGTCGTGCGAATTGCCAACCTTGGAATGGTTCGCATAGCTGATACCTGCGTCGATAAGCCCGTACAGCGTCACGCTGCTTTGTGCGTGTGCCGCTCCTGCGAACGTAGCGAGAAGAGCGGTGGTCAGTACTTTTTTGTTCAAGACGTTTCTCCGATTAGAAAAGAATGCGATCGACACGCCAGGCTCTACGGCCGGTCATGCGATGGCCCGAAATGTAAGCGACTGCCGGGAACCGAATATGACAGGCCAGTTATTTTTTGAAATGTGTCGCATGCGCACGACAAGGGCCGCCTCTCGTCGACGAATTCGAGCAGGGCATGCGCGCATATGCTCTGCGCGACCGGCTGCATATGCGTATGACAATTCGTTGGTTATCGCCGCGGTTGCGTTGTGTGACGATGCGCATCCAACATTCATTGTTTCAACGGGGAACGTATGCAGCGCAGAACACTCATCAAGACGCTCGCCGTGCTGGCGGCAGCCGGCGCCACACTGGTGACAAACCTGGCCCAGGCCGACGACAAGGTCATCAAGGTCGGCACGATGAGCGGTCCCGATGCGCAGATCTGGTCGGTGGTGACGAAGGTCGCGGCGCGCGACGGCCTGACGCTCAAGGTGATCGAGTTCAACGACTACGTGCAGCCGAACGCCGCGCTCGACGCGGGCGATCTCGATGCGAACGGCTTTCAGCATCAGCCGTTTCTGGATAGTCAGATCAGACAGCGCGGCTACAAGATCGTGAACGTCGGCCTCACCTACACGTCGCCGATGGGTTTCTACTCGAAGAAGTACAGGTCGCTGAAGGACCTGCCGGAAGGCGCGAAGGTCGGCATCCAGAACGATCCGTCGAACGGCAACCGCGCGCTGTTGCTGCTGCAGAAATATGGCGTGATCAGGCTGAAGGCGGGTGCGGGCGTGAACGGCGTCAATGCGACACCGCTCGACGTCGCGGAAAATCCGAAGAAGATCAAACTCGTGGAACTCGATGCCGCGCAGTTGCCGCGCGCACTCGACGATCTCGACGCCGCTTCGATCAATACCGACTACGCGGTGAAAGCCGGCCTGCAGCCGACGAAAGACGCGATCGGCATCGAAGACCTGAAGGGACCCTACGCGAACCTGATCGCCGTGCGCGAGCAGGACCGCAACAAGCCGTGGGTGAGGAAACTCGTGGCGGCGTACGAATCTGACGACGTGCGCCGGTTCATCGACACGCAGTTCAAGGGCGCGATTGTGCCGGCGTTCTAACGCGTTTCCGCGCTTCGTCGCGCATGCTCAAACGACAATCGCCCGCATCAGCGGGCGATTTCCATTGGGCGCAGCGGTCATGACGCCGGGTGAGCCATGCGCGTCACGCCGACAGCAGCGACCCCGTGCGATACGCCTTCGCGCCTGCCACGCGCGCCACTTCCAGCCCGGCGGTCGCGAAGCGCGCGGAATGCCGCGCGTACAGCACGCCGGCCACCGTGTTCTTCAGCGTCACGACCTGGCCTGTCAGCGGATCGACGATATCGGCGATCTCGGTGCCTGCATCGACCCACGTGCCCACCCGGGCGGCCGGGCGGTACACGACGACACCCGTGATCGGCGCGACGAGCGGTTCGTTGCCGGCGAGTGGCGTCGCGGCGAATTCGAGCGGCGGCATGTCGGCCGCGGCGCCTTCGATCACGCCGCGATGCGTCAGATATTCGATGATGCCCTGCGCGTCGCGCTCGGCGAGTTCGTACGACACATCGCGTTGACCGCGCAGTTCGATCGTGACCGAAATCGAGCCGTTCGGAATCGGGAAACGGTCGCCGTAACGGCTGCGCAGATCCGACCAGATGAAACTGTGGATTTCGTCGAATGGATTACCCATCGAATCGAGCGCGAGCAGCGATGCCTTCGAATCCAGATAGCGCGCGAGCGGTTCCACTTCCGGCCAGATGTCCGGGTTCGTGTAGATGTGCATCGCGGCTTCCCAGTCGCAATGCAGGTCGAGCACGACGTCGGCATCGTACGAGAGCTTTTGCAGTGCGAGACGCTGCGATTCCAGTTCGTTCTTCGGCTGTTGCGCGTCGAGGCCTTCGCGCATCGCGAGGCGGATGGCCTGACGGTTTTCGTCGATGTCGTGCGTGAGACGCGCTTCGATCACAGGCTGCACGAGCCCGGCCAGATCGTAGAAATTGCGGTTGAAGTTCTGGCCGCTGTTCGCTTCGAAGCGTCCCGCGAGATGGCTGTGTACGTGCTGGTTCAGGCCGATCGGATTGGCGACCGGCACGAGCACGACTTCGCCGCGCACCTTGCCGGCCGCTTCGAGCGCGGCAAGCTTCTGGCGCAGGACATGCGAAACCAGCATGCCGGGCAACTCGTCGGCGTGCAGCGACGACTGGATATAGATTTTCTGTCCACCGCCGGCGCCGTAGTGAAAACTCGTCAGGTTGCGCGCGGTGCCGAGCGTCGGGGAAATCAGCGGATGGGTCTGGGTTTGCATGGTTCTTCGGACGCTGCGAGCGGATAGCAGGCGGCGTTTTCGGTTGGTTGCAGGGGATGAAGGCGTTGAAAAAGCGAACGAAAACGGTGGGCGGCCAGCAGGTCCTGCCGGGATGAAGCGGGCAACACGTCGTGACGCTTCGCGCTCGAACTGGCTGCGGATCGTTCGATCTTAGCCCATTCTGGCAACGCAGCGTGGTTTCTCCGTCAGACGAAGCAGCGCAAGGCGCGTGCCGCGCTGGCCCGGGCCGGCCAGCAGGAGAAGACAGCGCGAGGCCGAAAACGAAACGGGCTCCGCGGAGCCCGTTTCTCAAGCCTCAAACGGCACGCCCGAAGACGTGCCGTCGTGGATCAGCTGCCGTACACGTCGAAGTCGAAGTACTTCTGTTCGAGCTTCTTGTAGGTGCCGTCCTTGATGATCTCGGCGATCGCCTTGTCGATCTTCGCCTTCAGATCCGTGTCTTCCTTGCGCATGCCGATGCCAGCGCCCGTGCCGAGGATCTTCGGATCAACCAGATCCTTGCCAACGAACTCGAAGCCAGCGCCGCGCGGCGTCTTCAGGAAGCCGATCTCGGCCTGCACCGCATCTTGCAGCGCTGCGTCCAGGCGGCCCGACAGCAGGTCGGCATAGACCTGGTCCTGGTTCTGGTACGGCGTGACCTTCGCGCCCTTGGATTCCCAGTACGCCTTCGCGTAGGTTTCCTGGATCGTGCCCTGCTCGACGCCCACGTTCTTGCCCTTGAGCGATTCGGCCGTCGGCAGGATGCCCGAACCCTTCTTCGCGATCAGGCGCGTCGGCGTGTTGAACAGCTTCGACGAGAAGGCGATCTGTTCAGCGCGTTGCGGCGTGATCGACATCGACGACAGCACGCCGTCGAACTTCTTGGCCTTGAGGGCCGGGATCATGCCGTCGAAATCGTTTTCAACCCACACGCACTTTGCCTTCAGACGCGCGCAGATTGCGTTGCCGAGGTCGATGTCGAAGCCGACCAGTTTGCCGTCTGGACCTTTGGATTCGAACGGGGCGTAGCTGGCGTCGACGCCGAAGCGGATCGTGGACCAGTCTTTAGCGTGCGCGGTAATCGAGACGGTGGCAAGCAGGGCAACCGTCAAAGTCGCCAGCAGTTTTTTCACTTATTTACTCCTCGGAGTGGTTCAAATTGCCCCGCATGGGTTGTGCCGCCGCGGAACACTGCCCGGCGCGAGTCGCGCGAGGACATGGTTATTGTCTGCCAGCCTGGGCCAGCAGTGCGCGCCAAGCTTACCAAGAAAAAAAATCTGTGTAGCTAGTGAAACACCGGATAGCAAACGGGCGCGCCCTTTCGGCGTCAATGTGCAGGTGCAGCAAAGGTGTTTCGACAGTCCGGATGAAAGGCCAATGACAGCTTTGTGCGGACGGCTGAAGCCAGGTTCTCGCCCCTTGTGGACCCGGGGGCGCGCGGCGTCGCCGCATGACGCCGTGCTACCGGAAGCCGGTCGGGTTTCGATCGCCGGCATCGCGTGCCGCGCTTTCATCGTCGCGACAGCCGCGCCGGACACGGCTTTGGAGCGCGCCCTCTATTGCAGGGCCGATGTGGCTCGCACGCGGCTGCACGGTGGTCGTCAACGGTTCGCGGGCGCATCTGGCG
>CALFSF010000264.1 GCA_937917025.1 uncultured Paraburkholderia sp. | reverse complement strand
GTGTATCAATTCCTCAATGCCGACGGTGTATCAATTTACAGGTGCCGATGACATCGGTCCATTCCGCGCGCATGGCATGCCCACGATTGTGCGTATGTCGTCATGCTAAACGCACGTGTGACGTGCGCAGAAGTGGCGCGATACGGCGTGCAGGTCTGGCGTTGCCGCGTCGCAGGCCATATACACGTCGGGTGTTATGGATCTCCGATCCGCGTCGTTGCCACGTTCGCTGATCTTGCGCTGTCGATACTCATCCGTTGCCTATCGATGATCGAGGTCCGTGCGTCACGTGAGGGCGAACCGTGCGAACCTCGATGCGTAAGGGGGCGTCAATGGCGGATGTGTTGTGCGTGTACGACAGGCGTTAAAAAGTGCGTTGTGCTCACCGCTTCCCATCACGACCCATCACGTCCCATGCGTTCCCGTATCCGTTTGCCGCGCGAAAACAGGTGGTTGACGGGTGCGTTTGCTGTGCGCAGGATGGTGACAGGTCCGTGCGCTAACGGCGCGCAGGAAGGTGTGCACGGGAGGGTGACAATGCCTGTCGCGAGGGTCTATGCGAAGTCGCAATGGGAAGCGTTTGCCCGTGCGCTCGACGCGCTGCCCGAGAAGCCCGATGCGGAACGCGGCGTCACGGTGCGCGATGCGATAAAAGAGATGCGCGCACGCGTACGCGCGGCGCAGGCGAAGGGCTATACGCTGGAGCAGATCGCGGAACAGGCGAAGTCGCATGGAATCGACATCACGGCGGGCGCGATCCGCTACGGGCTGCGTGCAGCCGGAAAGGGCGGCGGCGCGAACGGTACACGCGCGGCGTCAGGGGGGAGAGCAGCGGCACAGCCAGGCCCATCAGCGGCGCGTTCGCCTGACAGTCCGCCGCGTCAGAATCAGGTCCGCAAGGATGGGGGAAAGACCGTAACCGGACAACCCATGCCGGTGCAGGGCACGCTCGGATTTGCAATCCGGCCCGACACCGACGACCTGTAGGGAGTCGCCATGAACAGGACAGTCGACACGACAGTCAACCCCATCTATCTCGTCGGCGGTGGCAAGGGCGGCGTCGGCAAGAGCGTGGTCGCGCTCGCGCTGGTGGATCACCTGCAGCGCCGGGGCGTGAATACGGTGCTGGTGGAAAACGACACGTCGAATCCTGACGTGATGCGCGCAGTACACGAAGAGATTGCGTGTGCATCGTTCGATCTGGACACGGCGGGTGGCTGGATCGACATGGTGAACTACTGCGACGGACATCGCGATGCGGTCGTGGTGGTCAGCACGGCGGCGCGCAACCAGGATGGCGTCACGCGCTACGGCGCGACACTGGGCAGCACGCTCGATGAACTCGGGCGTCGGCTCGTCGTGTTCTGGGTCATCAACCGGCAGCGCGACAGTCTCGAACTGCTGCGGCAGTTCAGCGAGACGTTCCCGGACGCGACGGTGCATGTCGTGCGCAATGGCTACTACGGTGCACCTGAACGGTTCGTGCTGTATCAGGATTCGAAGCTGCGCAAAAGCATCGAGGCGAAGGGCCGGACGCTGGATTTTCCCGAACTCGCTGACCGGGTGGCGGATGATCTGCGCAGCCAGCGGCTATCGGTACGCAAGGCGGTCGAAACCCTGCCCATCGGGCAGCGCGCTGAACTGCTGCGCTGGCGGGCGTGCTACGACGCGATGTTCTCGCAGGTAACGGGCGATGCGTGAGCGGCGTTCGCGGCGCACGCGCCCCGCTGATCCGCTCGCGCGGCTTTTTCTCGAAGTGAGCGGCGCGCCGCCGGACGACGCGAGCCTGCTGCGCATGCGCCGCGTGTCGGCGGCGCTGAACCTGCGGGACAACGATGCCTTGTGGTCGGTGCTGGCGGTACTGGAATACTACGTGCGCCTCTACGAGGCGATGCCGGAGCGCATCCGGCAGGTGGGTGCCGGTGGCGTCGATGCCGCGCGCGCCGAAGCGTATGCCGCGACGCAGGCGCTGATGGTGCAGCACCGCGAGGCGCTCGCACGCTGCAAGGAAACGATCACGCTCGCGGAGAGGATGACCGCCGAGCACGAGGCGCGCTACCGGGCGGCGCTTGCGGCGTTAAGCGATGAGGCACTGTCGGCGCTCACGCAGCACGCGGCTAACCGGATCGCGCGCGTTGCCGGAAACCGGATTGTGGGAGCGGCGGCGGTCGCGGCACGTGCGCAGCGGCAACGGCTCGACGCGGCACTCGCGTCATTCGAGCGGGTCGCCATGCGACGCCTGGTAAGGGCGTGTTACGGCCTGGTGGCGGGCGGTCTGGTCGCCGTGCTGCTGGCGGCGGGCGCGGGCGGCGTGGCTGGCTGGTGGGCAGGCATTCATTGGGCACAGGCAGACGGCTCGCCGCCTGTCCGGGCAGGCGACACCTCGCCGGTGCCGCGCGCCACCAGGCGGCAATGAATCACGAAGCCCGGACGGTACAGGGCGTACGGGACACCCGTCGGCGCGAGCCCGTCGCTTGCCCGGCGTGCCTCAGAAGCCCCTGGCCGTTCCCGGTGGCTGCAGTTGTGTTCATGCTGTGCCGCCCTGCCGTGCCGCCCTGCCGTGCCATCTCTTTCGCGGCGGCGGCCCCGGCCAGGTAGGCCGCTTCAAGTGCGGCCCTGATGGACCAGACGGCGGTGTCATGGAAGTCGAGCCGGTCAGCGTAGCGGGTTTCGAGGGTTTCGATGCCGAGCGTGGTCCTGGCGATTTCAGCGATCTGCCGTCTTGCGGCGGGGGGCAGGTCGGGCATGTTCACGATGATCTCCCGGTTGCGTTTGAACGACGGTTGCGACGACATCATTCACGCGCGGTTGCGCGGGAACATCAAGCGTTTTTGTCCGTGCGGCGAGCCGTCAGGCCGTTGCGATGCCGAAGGCCGCCCCTGTGGCTGGCAGGCGCGTCACGGGTTGCGAAGGACAGACGGCGAGCCGTCTGCCAGCGCGGCTCAGACTTCGTCGGTTTCACCCTGCATGAAAGCGAGGGCATGGCGAAGTGCCCCTGCGGCCGCGTCATTGTGGTCGAACGCAATCATCGGGGCGCGATAGCCTTCGTCCTCTGCGCGTGCGATTGCCATGTCGTAATGCCGACCGTGTCCGTATTGCAGGTCAGTGGCGTGAACGAAGGTCAGATAAAGGTCGGGCGAGCCTTGAGCATTGGTCGCGACCACGGTCATGCGGATGCGGTTGAACATGATATTGCTCGTGTTGAGGTCAGGTGCGCAGGCAGCAGGCCGTGATTCGGTGACATGACTCAGGCCCGTGCCGCCTGTCCTGCCCCATTGCCTGGACAACGGGGCAGGGTTCGCAGGGAATAGCCGTCAGGCCGCGAGCGGGCCGGACTGCCCGATGCTCACGCCGTCAGTGGTCGGGGAGGGCGACGTCGAGTGCGGGCTGGTTGGGGCGCTCACGGCTGCCGTATCGGGCGGCGTGTCGTTGATGTGCTCCGCTCCGGTACCGGGTGCTGTATCGGCATCGTCGCCGTCCTGTGCGTCGGTGCCGTCTGTGCTATCTGCGCCGTCGCCGTCCGCGCCGCTGTCGTT
>CALFSF010000263.1 GCA_937917025.1 uncultured Paraburkholderia sp. | reverse complement strand
TGCCGCGCGGCCGCGCGCCCGAAGTGAGCGAGCTGGTGCGCTTTCCCGGTCACGCGAAGACGTTGCGCAAGCTGGCGGAACTCGGCCCGCGCGCGTACTACGAAGGCGAAATCGCCGAACAGATCGCCGGCTTCGCCCGCCAGGGCGGCGCGGCGCTCACGCTCGACGATCTGCGCAACTATCGCGCCGACTGGGTCGAGCCGATCGCGAAAGATTACCGCGGCTATACCTTGCATGAAATTCCGCCGAACGGCCAGGGCATCGCCGCGCTGATCGCGCTCGGCATTCTGGAGCATTTCGACATCACGTCGCTGGCGGTCGACAACATCGAGTCGCAGCATCTGCAGATCGAGGCGATGAAGCTGGCCTTCGCCGACGTCTACCGCTACGTCGCGGATCCCCGTTCGATGGATGTCACGCCCGAACAGATGCTCGACGACGCGTACCTGGCCTCGCGCGCGAAGCTGATCGATCCGAAGCGCGCGACGCAGTTCGACTTCGGCATGCCGAAGGCGGGCGGCACGATCTATATGTCGGTGGCGGACGAGCGCGGCATGATGGTGAGTTTCATCCAGTCGAACTACATGGGCTTCGGCTCGGGCATCGTCGTGCCGGACAGTGGGATCGCGCTGCAGAACCGCGGCTGCGGCTTCTCGATGGATCCGAAGTCGCCGAACGTCGTCGAGGGTGGCAAGCGGCCGTTCCATACGATCATCCCGGCGTTCCTCACGCAGCAGGTCGACGGCCAGCAGGAAGCGGTCATGAGCTTCGGCGTGATGGGCGGCGACATGCAGCCGCAGGGCCATCTGCAATCCATCGTGCGGATGCTAGATTATGGCCAGCAGCCGCAGGCCGCGTGCGATGCGCCGCGCTGGAAGGTCAACCGCGACTTCACGATCGACATCGAAGCCACGCTCGACCTGCAAACCGCCAGCGCGCTGGAAGGCCTCGGTCACACGATCAAGTCGGTCGACGATCCGTATATGGATTTCGGCTCGGGCCAGTACATCTGGAAGCTCGACCGCGACGAGCCGGAACGCGGCTATGTGGCGGCGAGCGACAGCCGTCGCGACGGGCTCGCTGCCGGGTTCTAGTACAGCGAACAGCGCATGCCCCGGAGGCGACGGAGCGCGTGAAACGCAGCGCCGCCCGTCGTATCCGTCTCGCGTTTTTCCCGCCGCGTGCGATGCCATCCGCGTCGCATCCGGCCGGGGCGACAGCAATACAGCAAGCAAGGCCATCACAGGCAACGACAGGCAAGGCAGGAGACATCATGAGTACCCCCGCGTCGCACACCGCGACCGCTTCCTTACCGCAGCCCGTGCCGCTTTCGAAAGCGACGGTGCGGCGCATTGTGTTTTCGTCGTCCGTCGGCAACGCGCTCGAGTGGTTCGATTTTCTGGTCTACGGTTATTTCGCGACCGTCATCGCGAAACAGTTCTTCCCGACGCACGACGAGTGGCTCTCGACGCTGCTTGCGATCGGCACCTTCGGCATCTCGTTCCTGATGCGCCCGCTCGGCGCCGTCGTGCTAGGCACGTACGGCGACCGCAAGGGCCGCAAGGCGGCGCTGACGCTCGCTATCGCGCTGATGATGGTCGGCACGCTCGCGATGGCCGTCATGCCGCCGTATTCGGCGATCGGCATTGCCGCGCCTCTCCTGATTCTCGTCGCGCGGCTCGTGCAGGGCTTCGCGGTGGGCGGGGAGTTCGGCAGTGCGACCGCCTTCATGGTCGAGCACAGTTCGACGCGGCGCGGCTATTACGCGAGCTGGCAGTTCGCAAGCCAGGGGCTGGCCGCGATCACCGCCGCGGCGTTCGGCTCGCTGCTGACGGCCTGGTTGCCGTCCGACCAGCTCAATGCGTGGGGCTGGCGTATTCCGTTCGTGTTCGGTCTGCTGGTCGGGCCGGTCGGCTATTACATCCGCTCGCATCTGGACGAGACGCCCGAGTTCGTCGCGGCCCAGCGTGCGCGCGCAGCGGAAAGCGCCGCGCCGGCCAGGGATCAGGACGCATCGTTTGGCAACCAGTGGGTCAACCTGCTTCTTGCAATCGGCATCGTCGCGCAATCGACGGTCGGCGTGTACGTGCTCCAGCTCTACATGCCGCTCTATGCGGTGAAGCAGCTGCATATGGCGGCGGCCGCATCGTTCGGCGTGGTCGTGCTGAACGGCGGCCTGCAGTTCGTGCTGTCGCCGGTGATGGGCGCGCTGTCGGATCGCATCGGCCGTATTCGCATCATGCTGACGACGTCGGTGCTGATGGGCGTGTTGATCTATCCGATGTTCGCGCTGCTGCAAGCTCATCCGACGATCGGCTGGCTGCTGGTGCTGCAAGCCATGGCCGGCATTTTCAAGGCGGCGTACTCCGGGCCGATGCCGGCGCTGATGTCCGAAATCTTCCCGGTGCGGGTGCGCTCGACGGGCCTTTCAATTGGCTACAGCATCGGCGTCACGATCTTCGGCGGCTTTGCGCCCACCATCGTCGAGACGTTCATCCATCTGACCGGCGACAAGCTCGCCCCCAGCTATTACGTGTTGCTTGCGGCCGCGCTGTCCGGCATCTCGCTCGTGATCGTCGCGATACGCATGCGGCGCGTGCGTCGGCGCGTCTGATCCCGCGCGCGACCCTTACCAGGGGCGCGCGGATTACGTGACCGGTCGGTGAGAACCGCCCACGACAGGCGTTCGACGCAATAGCGGACGAAATATCAGGTGCAGCAAAACATGGCAGCCGTTCCCGCGGCTGCTTTTTTTTTGCGCCCGCATTACGCATGATTTCGGCCGGTTGCCGGCGCGGTGCGAGCTCCGTTTGACGAAAGTCGATGCGCTGAGCGCTTTCCCTGGTATTGAGCGGAACTGTGGAGAGCCGGCACGGTCTGTGCTGGGGTATCTGCATATTTGCGCAACATTGGCTAAGATGCAGTAGAGAAGGGGTTAAACGTTTTAAAGCGCTGTATGTGGCAGCGGGCCGGCAAGCGGCATACAGCCTGGCATGTTTCCGTGTCGCGACAGTTTTTGGGAGCACGAATAATGCGAACAGACTCCATGCACGTGATGCCCTGGCGTATCGAGGACATCGATCTGAGCCGGATCGACCGGCAGAAGGCGGCTGTCAACGAGGATCTGCTGTTGTTGCTGTGCGCGGCGTCGTTCATTGAGAGCGGCACCGATCTCTACACCAGCAACCTCAGCACGTTCTTCAATGGCGACCGCGAAGTATCCGCGTGGCTCAACAACGAATGGGAGCCCGAAGAAATGCAGCACGGGCGCGCGCTCAAGACCTACATCGCGCACGTGTGGCCGGAATTCGACTGGGATACGGCGTTTCATAACTTCTTCGAGGAGTACAGGCTGACCTGTTCGTTCGAAGACTTCGAAAAGACGCGCGCGCTCGAAATGGTTGCGCGGTGCGTCGTCGAAACGGGTACGGCAACGCTCTATCGGGCGATCGGCGAATGCTCGGATGAACCCGTGCTGAAGGAAATCACCGACCATATCCGTACCGATGAAGTGCGCCACTACAAGCACTTCCTCAGCTACTTCAAGAAGTACAACAGGATCGAAGGCAACGGCCGGCTGGCGGTGCTGGGCGCGCTGATGCGGCGTGTGATGGAGATCAAGAACGAGGATTCGGAGATCGCGCTGCGTCATGTGTTTGCGATTCGTTATCCCGAGCGCGTCAACGATTCGGCCTACAATCGCGACCGCGCGTCGCGCGTCAACGCGCTGGTGCGTCGCAATCTGTCGGCCGATATGTGCGTGAAGATGCTGCTCAAGCCGCTCGATCTGCCCGCGAAGATCCAGCCGGGGGTGCACTATCCGCTGGCGAAGATCACACAGCACGTATTCTTTCGATAGCCGCCCACAAGCGCGCGGCGCATGCCGCCGCGTGGCAGTGACCGGATGGCCCGCCTGCGCGGGCCATTCTGTTTGTGTGAACCCACATGGAGCGACGTAATGACCGCCTCACCGGATCGCGAGCGAGCGCTCGAACAGGACGTATTCGACGAATGGCCGCCCGCATTGCGAGCGGCGTTCGACGGAACATCGCTGGAAACGAAGATCGGCTTCACCGCATCGCTCATCACCCGCGATGCGAACGGTCATCTGCGCACGTCGCTGCTCGGCGTCGGCGAGCTGTACGCGCCGGACTCGCGCACGTTGTGTCTCGCGCTGTGGCCGCATTCGCGCGCTGCCCGCGCGCTCGCCGCAGGCGGCCGCGCGGCGCTGACCTTCGTCTTCGACGATGCGTTCTATCAGGTGCAACTCGATATCGAGCCGTTGCCCGGCGCGGGCGGCGACCTCGCGTGCTTTACGGGATCAATCGATACGGGCGAAGCGCAGCGCGTGCGCTATGCGCGCCTTACCGGCGGCATTACGTTCGATCTGGAAGGGGCGGGCGAGGCGGTGCTCGACCGATGGCGGCAACAGATCGAGCACCTGAAAAAAACGGCCGGAGCAAGCCCCGGCCGTTAGTTCGCTGATGCGAGCGATGGAACCGGCAGTCTAGCGACCGCGCTGTCCACCGTTACGCGCAGGATGCGATCCACGCGGCGCGCCGCCCAGCAGTGAGCCGGGATTGCCGCCTGCCCGTTGCGGTTTGCGCGGTGCGGGCGAACTGGCGTTGCCGCCCTCGTGCGACGCGGCGCGCGGCTTGTCGTGATGACGCGTGGTTTCGTGACGCGGATTGTCCTTGCGCACCTGCGCCGGAGCGTTGCTCACGGGCTTGCCGCCTGGCGCATGCGCCTGCTGCGGCTTTTGCTGCGCACCGCCACGCGGGTTCTGGCGCGACTGCGCCGGCTTCGACGAAGCCGCGCCATCGCGCTTCGGCGCGCCGCCTTGCGGCTGCCGCGGCTGACGACCGCCGCCGCCACCGCCACCGCCTTGCCCGCGGCGCAGGATCGGCTCCGGCTTCGCTGTCGGGTCCGGCTCAAAGCCCGCGATCACTTCCTGCGGGATCGGACGCCTGATCAGCTTCTCGATGTCCTTCAGCAGTTGCAGTTCGTCGACGCACACGAGCGAGATCGCCTCGCCCGTCGCGCCCGCGCGACCCGTGCGGCCGATGCGGTGAACATAGTCTTCCGGCACGTTCGGCAGATCGAAGTTGACGACGTGCGGCAACTGGTCGATGTCGATTCCGCGCGCGGCGATATCGGTCGCGACGAGCACCTGCAGCGTCGCGTCCTTGAACTCGGCGAGCGCGCGCGTACGCGCCGACTGGCTCTTGTTGCCGTGAATGGCGAGCGCGCTGATGCCATCCTTCGTCAATTGTTCGGCGAGGCGGTTCGCGCCGTGCTTCGTGCGCGTGAACACCAGCACCTGGAACCAGTTGTGTTGCCGGATCAGGTGCGTGAGCAGTTCGCGCTTCTTGTCGCGATCGATCGGGTGGATCTTCTGCGCGACCAGTTCGGCCGTCGTGTTGCGGCGCGCGACTTCGATGAGCGCCGGCGAGTCGAGCAGGTTGTCGGCGAGCGTCTTGATCTCGTCGGAGAACGTCGCGGAGAACAGCAGGTTCTGGCGCTTCGGCGGCAGCTTCGCGAGCACGCGCTTGATGTCGTGGATGAAGCCCATGTCGAGCATGCGGTCGGCTTCGTCGAGCACGAGAATATCGAGCTGCGACAGATCGATCGTCTTTTGCTGCATGTGGTCGAGCAGACGGCCGGGCGTCGCCACGACGATATCGACGCCGCGTCGCAGCGCATCGATCTGCGGATTGATGCCGACGCCGCCGAACATCACGGTCGACTTCAGCTTCAGGTATTTGCCGTACTGGCGCACGCTTTCCTCGACCTGCGCGGCGAGTTCGCGCGTCGGGGTGAGAATCAGCGCGCGCACCGCGCGCTTGCCGTTCGCGTTGTTGACCGGTTGCATCGTCGTCAGACGTTGCAGGATCGGCAGGGTGAAGCCGGCGGTCTTGCCGGTGCCGGTCTGGGCGCCGGCAAGCAGGTCGCCGCCATTCAGCACGGCAGGTATCGCCTGTGTCTGGATCGGCGTCGGGGAGGTGTAGCCCAGTTCGTGTACAGCGCGGACCAGCGGTTCGGACAAGCCGAGGGAATCAAAAGACATAGAAACTCTTTGTAAATGCAGATGTGGCGACCCGCTCGTTCGCAGCCGGATAAGGCGCGATGAAAGCAGAAGCAACGACCGGGGCGTGAGCCGCGGCCTGAAGCTGATCGCCGGGAAATCGGCGGTACGCTCGCTGGCGTACCGGATGCATCAACGCGCTATCAAGACACGTCGACTGGCGTTAAGTTGCATTTCGCCGCCGTGGAATGTCATGCGACGTAGCGCGCGACACTGACGAATTGGCACAGACTGCCGGCCAGCACGAACAGGTGCCAGATGCCATGTCCATGCCGGATGCGCTCGTCGTTGATGAAGAAGTAGATGCCGGCGCTGTAGATGAGACCGCCGGCCACGAGCCATGCGGTGCCTGCTGGCGGCAATGCTTCCACCAGCGGGCGAATGGCAACGAGCGCGAGCCACCCCATCAATATATACAGCACCATCGAAACGCTGCGGGTGCGTCTCCCAAGCGTCAGTTCCTGCGTGATACCCAGGGCTGCGAGCCCCCAGCTCACACCGAACAGCGACCAGCCCCACGGACCACGCAGCGTAACCAGCGTGAACGGCGTGTAACTGCCGGCGATCAGCAGATAGATCGCCGAATGGTCACATTTCTGCAGGATCGCCTTCAGATGCGGATGGCGAACACTGTGATAAAGCGTGGAGATAGCATACAGCACGAACAGCATTGCACCGTAGATGGCGAAACTGACGACCTTGTACGCATCGCCGTCGAGCGCGCCCATCGTGACGAGCGTCGCCAGCCCCGCCACCGACAGCACGGCGCCGATGAGGTGGGTAATGCTGTTGAATCGCTCACCGAAATGCACGGTACTCTCCTGCCTGCCCTCACGCGCTTCGTGTCACACGCGCGACCGGCAAATAAATCCTAAAACCAGAACCCGGCAAAAACAAAGGGCGCAGCCCGCGAAAACCGCTGGCCGCGCCCCGGATGCATCCGGCGTCGCTTAATCGAGCGGCGCCGAACGCAGATCGCTGACCTGTTGCGGCGACACTGCCGTACCGTGGTTACCCCACGACATACGGATGTACGTCACGACTGCAGCCACTTCCTGATTCGACAGCGCCTGGGCAAACGGCGGCATGCCATACGGCTTCGGATTGCCATCCGTGCTCGGCGGATAACCGCCATTCAGCACCATGCGGATCGGGTTCACGGCCGACGGCATCTGGATCGACTGGTTGTTCGCAAGCGGCGGGAAGTTAGGCGGCTGGCCGAGACCATTCGCTTCGTGACACTTCGCGCAGTTGTCAGCGTAAATCTTCTGACCTTGCTTCAACAGTTCGCCGCCGAACTGTTCAGACGTTTCGAGCTGCAGACCTTCCGGCGCTTCCTTCTTCTGCGGAATGGTCTTCAGGTACGTCGACATCGCGTGGATGTCATCGTCCGACATGTACTGCAGGCTGTTGTGAACCACTTCCGCCATCGGGCCGAACACCGCGCCACGGTTCGATACGCCGGTCTTCAGCAGATCGGCGATGTCCTTCGTGTCCCAGTCGCCGAGACCGGCTTCCTTGTTCGACGTCAGCGAAGGCGCATACCAGTTCTGCAGCGGGATCAGACCGCCGGCAAACGCCGCCGAGCTGACAGGACCGCCCATC
>CALFSF010000262.1 GCA_937917025.1 uncultured Paraburkholderia sp. | reverse complement strand
CGCCCCGCATGCGCGACAAGCGCGCGTGCAAGCTGCCGCTCGTGCTCGTAGTAACGGGCGAGAAATACACGGCCCTGCGCGTCGACGACGAGCGGCCGCAGCGCCGCCGCTTCCGCCGAGCCGTCACAGGCGATTCCGCTTGCCGCCAGCGCCGCGCGCACATCCGCTTCCGGCGTTTCATAGCGCGCGGCAAGTACATCGAGCGGCACGCAGACGTGTCCCTCAGACGTTGCGCGACTGACGGCAAACGCCGCCCGCTGCGCCCAGCGCACACTGGCCGCGTTGCCGCCGAGCCGGCGCGCCAGCACGCCCAGCCGACGCGCGAAACCTTCGGCGAGCGCCGTGCTGAAGTCGGCCGGCGTCGGCAGTGTGACCTCGATGTCGAGCGGCGCTGGTTCGAATGCGCTCATGCCACACCTCCATCCATCAGGGCATCGAGCGCAAAGACGAGTTGCGCCGATGGCGTGCGCACATGCACCCCGGCGGCACCGCCGTCATGACGCCACTGCGGCCGCACGCCCCGCACGAAGAGATATAGATAGCCTCCGATATGCGTGTCATAGGCATAGTCGCGCACGCGCGTGCGCAGATAGCGGTGCAACGCGACCGTATAAAGCAACGCCTGAAGGTGATATGCGTGCTCCGCCATCGCTCCATCCAGCGAAGCCGCGCCGTAATCATCCGGCGTATCGCCCAGGTGATTCGATTTCCAGTCGACGATCCAGTAGCGGCCGTCGTGCTCGACGATCATGTCGATAAATCCTTTGACGAAACCGCGCAATGCGCCCGCTTCCAGCGCGACGTCCGGATAGCCGTGCGACACCAGCAATGCACGCAGCGCGGAAAAATCCAGCGCGTGCGCAGGAAACAGGAACTCCAGTTCGTTCAGCCGACGCTGCGGATTCAACGCCGCGAGCGTCATGCCGGGCACGAGTTCGGTCGTGACGACGTCCGTCAGCAGCGTGTGCATCATCGCAGGCATCTGGCGCGCCAGTTCCGGCAGCGCGGGTGCGGGCCGCTCGCGCAACGCGCGTTCGATCGCGGCGGGCCAGGTCGCGGGGGCGGCGAAATCGGCCAGTTCGAACATCAGGTGCAAACACTCGCCGGCCGCCGCGCCGCGAGGAAAACCGAGGATGTCGTCCGGCGCATGCACCGGGCGCTGCACGATAACCGGCGCGGCGTTCACGCCCGCCACCACGTCGGCGAGCTCATCGTGATCGGGACGCGCTTCTTCGGTCGGCGTAAAAACCTCGTCGGTGCGCGCGCCCGCAGCGACGAGCCCACTGAAGCTCGCAATGCGCCACTGATCGCGCAACAGCCTGCGGTTCATGCGCGACTGCATGTTCGCGCTGTCGCCCTGCTGGCTTTCGAGGGGCACGCGACGCGTAAGCGGCGGCAACGGTTCAACCGAAACCGGGCCGCCGGCAAGTGCCTGCCAGCGCGTCTGCAACACGCCTTCGTCGGGCGGTTCAGCGAGCCAGCCGTCGAACGTGTAGCCCTCGCCCGCCACCAGCCAGTTCAGCACGCTGCGACGCGACTCCTTAGTGGCGCGCGACGCCAGATAAACGCCACCGACGAGATAGCAGCGATACACCGCGCGCGTGAGCGCCACGTACACGAGCCGCGCCCGCTCGGCCGCCTGTTCGCGGACGGCCGAGCGCTGCGCGCGCTCCGCTTCGTCTTCGTCGCAGCCGTAGTGCAGCACCGCGACGCCGTCGTCACCGTGATACTCGCGCGCGTCGGGCAGACCGGACGGAGGCGGCTCGCGCAACTTGCCGTCGTTGAGAAACGGACAGAACACGACCGCGTATTCGAGGCCCTTCGACTTGTGCACCGTGACGATCTGCACGAGATTGCGGTCGGATTCGAGACGCAGTTGCGCTTCCTCGCCACCACCCTGCGCGCGTTGCGCGGCAAGCCAGCGCAGCGTCGGCGCGATGCCCGGCTGGGTCGCGGCGCGCGCCTGCACGAGTTCGGCGAGATGGTTGAAATCGGTCAGACGACGCTCGCCATCCACGCCTGCGACCAGCCGCTGCGCGACGCGAAGCTCGCGCATCAGCGTGCGCCACATCACCGCGAAGCCGCGTTCGTGCCAGAGCATCCGGTAGCGCGAAAACCGCTCGACCCAGCTCATCGCATCGGCCGCGTGCGCGGGGTCGTCCTGCGCCACGGGCGCTTCCGCGATCTGCTCGATACGCCACAACGCCGCCGCATCGAGCCCGAGCCAGTCGGTGGCGAGCGCGGCGCGCAGCCGCCGCAGATCGCCTGGCGTGTCGAGCGCCGCCAGCACGCGTTCGACCTGCTCGGCGTCGAGCGTCGAGAAGACCGATGCCTGCGCCAGTTCGACGCTGCCGACACCCCACGCCGCCAGCGACCGTTTGACGAGACTCCCCTGCCGGTGCGTCTGCACGAGCACGGCAATGCTGGCCGGCGCAAGCGGCGCGTCGCCGATCGACACGGTGCCCTCGCGCGCGCCGCGCAGCAGACGCACGATCTCCGCTGCGCACGCTTCGCTCGCCTGACGCTGCGCCTCGCGTTTGGTCAACGCAGCTTCGCCCTGCGGCAGCATCCATACACGGAGGTCCCCCCCCGCGCCGTGCCGGTCGACGAACGGCGGACGTTGCCGCGCACCCGCGCGCACCGGGTGGTAGTCGAGACCTTCCAGCACGAACCCGTGGGGATTCGCCTCGAATATCCGGTTACAGGCCTCGACGATGGGCGGCGTCGAGCGCTGGTTGACGGCGAGCGTATAGCGGGCGGACGCCGCGTCGCGCGCCGCCAGATACGTGTGCAGATCGGCCGCGCGGAAGCTGTAGATCGCCTGCTTCGGATCGCCGACGAGAAAAAGCGGCCCCGCCGGCGCGAAAATGCGGTTGAAGATCGCGAACTGCAGCGGGTCCGTGTCCTGAAACTCGTCGATCAGCGCGGCCGGATAGCGCGTCCGCAACGCGTCGGCGAGCCACGGATGCGATGCGAGCGCGCGATACAGGTTCGACAGGAGGTCGTCGAACGACACGACCCGGCGCGTGCGCTTGCGCGCGCCCAGCTCGGCCGGCGCGGTGTCGAGCCACGTCTGGACGAGCGTGAGCCAGCGCGCCCGCTGCATCGCCTCCGATGCGACGACCGCAGCCGCAAGCTCTTCAGCCAGCGTGAAGAACGGATGCTCCGGCGGCTCGAATTTGACCTTCGTCGCCTTCTTCAGTGCGGATGCGGTCAGCTTCAGCGCGGCTTTGGGCGGCGCCTCGTGAGGATCGCCGCC
>CALFSF010000261.1 GCA_937917025.1 uncultured Paraburkholderia sp. | reverse complement strand
TCCGATCTGCTGATGTGGCCCGACAAGGCCGACACCTGGCGGCTGGCGCTGGAGCGGGGCGGCGAAGCGCTCGTCGAGCTGATCCGCATCGAGACGCAGACGTGCTACGTCGGCGAGCGCGCCGAGCTGCACAAGTGGGGTTTCGGTTGCGGCGAATGCCCGGCGTGCAAGCTGCGCAAGCGCGGCTACGAAGCGTATCTCGCCGGCGAGAACGTGACGGAACCGGTTTAACCGCCGCGCTGCAACGCGAAGCAACGCAACGCAGCGCGGCACAGGCAGTCGACCTATTCAGGATATTCAGGCAGAAAGCAGCATGACGTACGCGGTCAAGGAAATCTTCTACACATTGCAGGGCGAGGGCGCGAACGCCGGGCGCCCGGCCGTGTTCTGCCGTTTCGCCGGTTGCAATCTGTGGTCGGGCCGCGAGGAAGATCGCGCCGACGCCGTGTGCCGCTTCTGCGATACGGATTTCGTCGGCACCGACGGCGAGAACGGCGGCAAATTCCGCATGGCGGATGAACTGGTCGCGATGATCGCGTCGCTGTGGCCGGAAGGCGAAGGCGAGCGTTTTGTCGTGTGTACCGGCGGTGAACCGATGCTGCAGATCGACCCGCCGTTCGTCGACGCGCTGCACGCCGCCGGCTTCGAAATCGCGATCGAAACCAACGGCTCGCTGCCCGTGCTGGACACCATCGACTGGATCTGCGTGAGCCCGAAAGCCGACGCGCCGCTCGTCGTCACGAAGGGCAACGAGTTGAAGGTCGTCGTTCCGCAGGACAACCAGCGCCTCGCCGACTACGCGAAGCTCGATTTTGACTATTTCCTCGTGCAGCCGATGGACGGTCCGTCGCGCGATATCAACACGAAGCTCGCGATCGACTGGTGCAAGCGCCATCCGCAATGGCGCCTGTCGATGCAGACCCACAAGTATCTGAACATTCCCTGATCCGCCGTGCTGACGATTACCCGAAAACTCGAATTCGATGCAGGCCACCGCATCCCCGATCACCGCAGCCAGTGCCGTAACCTGCACGGCCACCGGTATGTGCTCGAAATCACGCTGCAAGGCGACCTCGTCGAAACGGAAGGCGCGCCGGATCGCGGCATGGTGATGGATTTCGCCGACGTGAAGTCGCTCGCGAACGAACATCTCGTGAACCTGTGGGACCACGCGTTTCTCGTCTACGAAGGCGACACGCAGGTGCGCGGTTTCCTCGAAACGATGCCGGGCCACAAGACGGTCGTGCTCGACCGCATTCCGACCGTCGAAAATCTCGCCGCCGTCGCGTTCGATATTCTCGCGAACGTCTACGACGCCCATTACGGCGTGAATCTGCAACTGCACAAGGTGCGGCTTTACGAAACGCCGAACTGCTGGGCCGACATCGTTCGCGACTGAACGGGCGCGTTATTGTCACGGTATGATCGCGGCGTAACCAGCCGGAGCGAGACATGCCGTACACCACACCGACAGGCGGCCGCGACTGCCGCCGCACCGACGCCACACCCAGTGCTTCCCATGCTTCCCGGCGCGCCGCGCGCCGCGAGGGAGCGCCGCGATGAGCACGTTCACCAATCCCCTCAAGCTGCGCCTGAAAGAGCCCGATCCGCTGTTCGGCCTGTGGCTTTCGCTCGGCAGCGACTCCGCCGCCGAAGCGCTCGCGCATGCCGGCTTCGACTGGCTGCTGATCGACATGGAGCACTCGCCGAACGACAGCGTCGACGTCACCGGCCAGTTGCGCGCGATTGCTGCGGCGCATCTGCCGACCGAACCCGTCGTGCGTCTGCCGGCGAGCGACGCGTGGCTCGTCAAGCGCGTGCTCGATGCGGGCGCGCGCACGTTGATGTTTCCGAACATCGAAACGGCCGAAGAAGCGGCGCAGGCCGTGCGTCTGACGCGGTATCCGGGTGCCGGCGGCGATGGCCTGCGTGGTGTCGCGGGCGCGGTGCGCGCGGCGGCGTACGGCATGCGGCGCGACTACGTGCAGAATGCGAACGCGCAGATCGCGACGATCGTGCAGATCGAGTCGGCGCTCGCCGTCGACAACATCGAGCAGATCGCGGCCACGCCCGGCATCGACTGCCTGTTCATCGGCCCGGCCGATCTCGCCGCGAGCCTCGGCCATCTCGGCGACCCGAAGCATCCGGAAGTCGTCGCCGCCATCGCGCGCGTCGCCGAGGTCGCGCACCGCGCGAACGTGGCGACCGGCATCTTCGCCATGGATGCCCTGGGCGCGCGGCAGTATCGCGCCGAAGGTTTCCGCTTCATCGCGCTCGCCGCGGACGTCATGTGGATGTTGCGCGCGACGCGTCAGGCGCTGCAGGAGGTGCGTTCATGATCCGCGTTTCATTGCAGGCACTGGCGCTCGCCGCGGCCATTGCAACCCTCACGGCGCCGATGCAGGCCGATGCGCAGACGATGGTCTCGCCCAAGGCCGCGGACGCCGAGACGCAGACGGCCGTCGCGGACTACAACGCCGGCAACTTCGGTCCGGCGCTTTCCGAGTTCCGCAAGGCTGCGCGGCACGGCAGCCGCCTCGCCGAATTCAACTACGCGATGATGCTGCTGAACGGCGAAGGCACCGCGCCCAATGTCGACGAAGGCAAGAAGTGGCTGCGCAAGGCCGCCGACGCGAACATGTCGCATGCACAGTACGTGTACGGCAAGATGTACGACGATGGCGATTTCGTCGGCCGCGATCCTTCGGAGGCGCACACGTGGTTCCTGAAAGCCGCGAAGCAGGGACACGTGCAGGCCGAACTGGCGCTTGCGAACCAGTTCCTCGACGGTCGCGGGACCGCGCGCGACAACCAGCAGGCGTTCTTCTGGTACAAGAAAGCGGCCGAAGGCGGCGACATGACCGCGCAGTACGTGACGGGCTCGTTCTACGAGCGCGGCGGCGACGGTGTCGAGCGCAACCTGAACGTCGCGCGGGCCTACTACGCGGCAGCGGCGGCGCAGGGTGATCCGGCGGCGCGCCTGAAATACCAGCAGCTCACCTCGCAGCTTCAGCAGGAACACGAAGCGAAACCGCAGTAGCGCGATGCGCGCGGCGGCCGGCATCCGTCAGCCGCCGCGCGCATCCGCGTTTCTTTCAACGGCCGACTAGCTCTGCATCAACCGTTTCTGTCGCGCGACGCTCATGATGAGCCCGGTCGCGATGCCGAGCGTGATCAGCGCCGTCCCGCCGTAACTCATGAACGGCAACGGTACGCCGACAACCGGCAGAATCCCGCTCACCATGCCGATATTCACGAACGCGTAGGTGAAAAACGCCATCGTCAGCGAACCGGCGAGCAGCCGGCCAAAGAGCGTCGCGCCGTTCGCCGCGATGTAGAGCCCGCGTGCGATCAGCAGCATGTAAAGCGTCAGCAGCACGATGCCGCCGGCGAGCCCGAATTCCTCCGAAAACACCGCGAAAATGAAGTCGGTATGCTTTTCCGGGATGAATTCGAGGTGAGCCTGGGTGCCCTTCATCCAGCCCTTGCCGGTCGCGCCGCCCGAGCCGATCGCAATCACCGCCTGGATGGTGTGGAAGCCCTTGCCGAGCGGATCGGATGTCGGATCGAGCAGCGTGCAGATGCGGTGCTTCTGGTAATCGTGCATCAGCGGCCACGTGACTTCGGGCTGGCAGATCCTGTCCTGGAACGCGGCGATCGAACCCACCGCGATCACGGCGGCGATCAGCACCGGCACGATCAGC
>CALFSF010000260.1 GCA_937917025.1 uncultured Paraburkholderia sp. | reverse complement strand
GGCCGAGATCATCTGGCAGGAATTCAGCAGGCTCAGGAACTTCGCGGCCTGGTTGTCCTGGCCGAAAATCATCTTGCGATCGAGGCTCCGTTTGACCGCGAGCTTGAACGCCTCGACGTTGAAAGGCTTCTTGAGGTAATCCTCCGCGCCCAAACGGATCGCGGCGACCGCCTCGCCGACCTCCGCTTGATCCGAGATCATGATCACGCACGAGCTGGGGCTCTCGGCCACCGATCTCGGATTGCTCACGAGCCTCTATTTCCTCGGCTTCGCGGGCGCGCAGATTCCCGCAGGCGTGCTCCTCGATCATTTCGGTCCGCGCCGAGTGACAGCCGGCCTGCTGCTGTTCGCGGCGGCGGGCGTCTGGGTCTTCGGCGCGGCGCACAGCGTGGGCATGATGATGCTGGGGCGGCTTCTGATCGGCGTCGGGGTCTCGGCGTGTCTCGGCGCGGCGTTCAAGGCGCTCGCGCAGCATTTCGAGGTGACGCGCCTGCCGCTCTTCAACGGGCTGGTGATGGCGGTCGGCGGGCTGGGCGGCGTTGCCGTCGGTTCGCCGCTCACGTGGGTGCTGGGCTTCGCGGGCTGGCGCGTCGTGTGCGTCGCGCTCGGACTGCTGACGATCGCCGTCGCGGCCGCGCTGTGGACGATGGCGCCCGACGCGCGCGATACCCATCATCAGGCCGGTATCGTCAGCCAGTTCAAGGGCACGTGGCACATTCTGAAGAGCGCGGCATTCTGGAAAATCGCGTCGTTTTCGGTGATGACGCAGGGCGTCTTTTACGCGATGCAGTCGCTCTGGGTGGGCGCGTGGCTGCGCGATGTCGCCGGTCTGCAGCCGGGGCCGGCGGCCGCGCTGGTGTCGCTGCTCGGCGTCGCGATGATGGCGGGCAGTGTGGGCTTCGGCGCGGCGGCGCGTTCGCTGGAAAAGCGCGGCCTGTCGATTTATGCGTTTTGCGGCGTGGGCATGGCGCTCTTCGTCGTCACGCAGGTTCTGATCATGCTGCGCGTGCCGTTGCCGGCGAGCCTCCTGTGGGGCGCATACGGCGTGTTCGGCGGGACGGGCATCCTCAGCTACGCGGTGCTCGCGCAGCATTTTCCGCCGCACATGGCGGGCCGTTGCAACACCACGCTCACGCTGATCCTCTTTCTGCTGATTTTCGGCTTCCAGATCGGTGTGGGCGCGGTGCTGTCGCACTGGCCGGCAACGGATGGACGCTATCCGCCGGCCGCGCATCTCACCGCGTGGGGCATCCTCGTCGCGCTGGAGATCGCGAGTGCGATCTGGTACGTGCTACCCGGGCGCGTGCTGGCGAAACCCGCCCATCTGCACGCTGAACACCAGTCGTAGCCCGGGCCGCGCCGGACGTCGCGATCTGCTTCGCGCGAACGCCCGGTGAAAGGCCGCAAAGCCTTGTCCCATAAGACTCGCACCGCGACCTGCGGCGCGCCAGCTGGGGTTCCAGGCTATCCTGGATTTGAAGGAAGGGGTACTTTCGCGCTATAATTGCAAGGTTTGAGCTTATCAACCCGCACCCTAGCGCCTACCTCTCCCATACCGTTCATCCGCCGCGCGCCGCGAGCGTCCTGCCTCCAGCCGATCCGTCCACACAATGGGCCGAGCGTGCCCGAAGCGATGTGACGTCAGCCGCGATACGCGAGCGGGCCTGCGCGCGCATCCTGTCGATGCGCCTCGCCGCGGCCCGCACGGTCGGATAGACAGGTCGGCAACAGGGTGTTCCCCAAGGAGTCTCCCGTGTTGCCGTCTTTTTCTCCTGCTTTGCTCGCACTCGCCGACGGCACGGTCTTTCGTGGTTACTCGATCGGCGCCCCCGGTCATACGACTGGCGAAGTTGTCTTCAATACGGCTATCACGGGCTATCAGGAAATCCTGACTGACCCGAGCTACGCCCGCCAGATCGTCACCCTCACGTATCCGCACATCGGCAACGTCGGCGTCAATGCCGAAGACGTCGAAGCCACGAAAGTCCATGCCGCCGGCCTGATCATCCGCGATTTGCCGGTTCTCGCGTCGAATTTCCGCATGGAACGCACGCTCTCGCAATATCTGCAGGACGAAGGCGTGGTCGCCATCGCCGGTATCGATACCCGCAAGCTCACGCGCCTGCTGCGTGACAAGGGCGCGCAGAACGGCACGATCCTCGCCGGTTCCGACGACGAAGCGAAGGCCATCGAACTCGCGCGCGCGTTTCCTGGCCTTACCGGCATGGACCTCGCGAAGGTCGTGTCGACGAAGGAGCCGTTCGAATGGACGCAGCGCGAATGGCGCCTCGGCACCGGCTACGGCACGCAGGATGCGCCGAAGTACCGCGTCGTCGCGTTCGATTACGGCGTGAAGTACAACATTCTGCGCATGCTGGCCGAACGCGGCTGCCATGTCACCGTGCTGCCGGCGCAGGCGAGCGCGGAGCAGGCGCTGGCGCTCAATCCGGACGGGATCTTCCTGTCGAACGGCCCGGGCGACCCGGAACCGTGCGACTACGCGATCGCGGCCACGAAGGCGTTCATCGAGCGCGGCATCCCCACGTTCGGCATCTGCCTCGGTCACCAGATCATGGGTCTCGCCCTCGGCGCGAAGACGATCAAGATGAAGACCGGCCACCACGGCGCGAATCATCCGGTGAAGGATCTCGACGACGGCCGCGTGATCATCACGTCGCAGAATCACGGTTTCGCGGTCGATGCGGCCACGCTGCCGGCCAACGCAAAGGTCACGCACGTGTCGCTCTTCGACGGCACGCTGCAAGGCTTCGCACTCACCGACAAGCCCGCGTTCTGCTTCCAGGGTCACCCGGAAGCGCCGCCCGGCCCACACGACATCGCTTACCTGTTCGACCGCTTCACCGCGTTGATGGACAAGCATAAAGCGGGCAGCACGGCAGCGGCCGCAGTCGCGTAAGCGACGCGCACGGAAGACGAAAGAGCAGAGCGCGCGCGGGCGAAGCAGCGAGTGAAAAGCGCGGGGCAGGCACGGCCCGCGCGGAGTAACGGAATGCAAAACGCGGACGCGAATGCGGACGCAAGCGCCGGCACGCAGCGCGCCAAGGCAAGCACACAGGAATACATTAGCGAGAGCGTTATGCCCAAGCGGACAGACATCAAGAGCATCCTTATCATCGGCGCGGGTCCGATCATCATCGGCCAGGCGTGCGAGTTCGATTACTCGGGCGCGCAGGCGTGCAAGGCGCTGCGTGAGGAAGGCTACAAGGTCATTCTCGTCAACAGCAATCCGGCGACGATCATGACCGACCCGAACACGGCCGACGTGACCTACATCGAGCCGATCACGTGGGAAGTGGTGGAGCGCATCATCGAGAAGGAGCGCCCGGACGCGATCCTGCCGACGATGGGCGGCCAGACCGCGCTCAACTGCGCGCTCGACCTGCATCACCACGGCGTGCTGGAAAAGTACAAGGTCGAACTGATCGGCGCGTCGCCGGAAGCGATCGACAAGGCCGAAGACCGTCAGAAGTTCAAGGACGCGATGACGAAGATCGGCCTCGGTTCGGCCAAGTCGGGTGTCGCGCATTCGATGGAAGAAGCGCTCGCCGTGCAGGCGCAGATCGCGTCGGAAACCGGCAGCGGTGGCTACCCGGTCGTGATCCGTCCGTCGTTCACGCTGGGCGGCTCGGGCGGCGGCATCGCGTACAACCGTGACGAATTCGAGGAAATCTGCAAGCGCGGCCTCGATCTGTCGCCGACGCGCGAACTGCTGATCGAAGAGTCGCTGCTCGGCTGGAAAGAGTACGAGATGGAAGTGGTCCGCGACACGAAGGACAACTGCATCATTGTGTGCTCGATCGAAAACCTCGACCCGATGGGCATCCACACCGGCGACTCGATCACCGTCGCGCCGGCGCAGACGCTCACCGACAAGGAATACCAGATCCTGCGCAACGCATCGCTCGCGGTGCTGCGCGAGATCGGCGTCGATACGGGCGGCTCGAACGTGCAGTTCTCGATCAATCCGAAAGACGGCCGGATGATCGTGATCGAAATGAATCCGCGCGTGTCGCGTTCGTCGGCGCTCGCTTCGAAGGCAACGGGCTTCCCGATCGCGAAGGTCGCGGCGAAGCTCGCATGCGGCTACACGCTCGATGAACTGAAGAACGAAATCACCGGCGGTCAGACGCCGGCATCGTTCGAACCGACGATCGACTACGTCGTCACGAAGATCCCGCGTTTCGCGTTCGAGAAATTCCGCGAAGCCGACCCGCGCCTGACGACGCAGATGAAGTCGGTCGGCGAAGTGATGGCGATCGGCCGCACGTTCCAGGAATCGTTCCAGAAGGCGCTGCGCGGCCTCGAAGTGGGCGTCGACGGTCTCGATGAAAAGACCACCAGCCGCGACGAAATCATCCGCGAGATCGGCGAAGCCGGTCCCGATCGCATCTGGTACGTCGGCGATGCGTTCCGTGTCGGCATGACGCAGCAGGAAATCTTCGACGAAACGTCGATCGACCCGTGGTTCCTCGCGCAGATCGAACAGATCATCCTGAAGGAAAAGGCGCTGGCGGGCCGCACGCTCGCGAGTCTCTCGAAGGAAGAACTGAAGTATCTGAAGCAGAGCGGGTTCTCGGATCGTCGCCTCGCGAAGCTTCTCGGCGCGACGCAAACGGACGTGCGCCGTCGCCGCATCGAGCTGAACGTGCGCCCGGTGTACAAGCGCGTCGACACGTGCGCGGCCGAGTTCGCGACGAAAACCGCGTACATGTACTCGACGTACGAAGAAGAATGCGAAGCCAACCCGACGAACAATAAAAAGATCATGGTGCTGGGCGGCGGCCCGAACCGGATCGGCCAGGGCATCGAGTTCGACTACTGCTGCGTGCATGCCGCGCTCGCGATGCGCGAGGACGGCTACGAAACGATCATGGTCAACTGCAACCCGGAAACCGTGTCGACCGACTACGACACGTCCGATCGTCTCTACTTCGAATCGCTGACGCTCGAAGACGTGCTCGAAATCGTCGACAAGGAAAAGCCGGTTGGCGTGATCGTGCAATACGGCGGCCAGACGCCGCTGAAGCTCGCGCTCGACCTCGAAGCGAACGGCGTGCCGATCGTCGGCACGTCGCCGGACATGATCGACGCGGCCGAAGACCGCGAGCGCTTCCAGAAGCTGCTGCAGGACCTGAACCTGCGCCAGCCGCCGAACCGCACCGCGCGCGCCGAAGACGAAGCGCTCAAGCTCGCCGACGAAATCGGCTATCCGCTCGTCGTGCGCCCGTCGTACGTGCTGGGCGGCCGGGCGATGGAAATCGTCCACGAGCCGCGCGACCTCGAACGCTACATGCGCGAGGCCGTGAAGGTGTCGCACGATTCGCCGGTGCTGCTCGACCGCTTCCTGAACGACGCGATCGAATGCGACGTGGATTGCATCTCCGATGGCGAAGCCGTGTTCATCGGCGGCGTGATGGAGCACATCGAGCAGGCCGGCGTGCACTCGGGCGATTCGGCCTGTTCGCTGCCGCCGTATTCGCTGTCGAAGGAAACCATCGCCGAACTGAAGCGCCAAACCGGCGCGATGGCCCGGGCGTTGAACGTGATCGGCCTGATGAACGTGCAGTTCGCGATCCAGCAGGTGCCGCGCGCGGACGGCTCGAAAGAGGACGTGATCTACGTGCTCGAAGTGAATCCGCGCGCGTCGCGCACGGTGCCGTATGTGTCGAAGGCGACGAGCCTGCCGCTCGCGAAGATCGCCGCACGCGCGATGGTCGGCCAGAAGCTGGCGGAGCAGGGCGTCACGAAGGAAATC
>CALFSF010000259.1 GCA_937917025.1 uncultured Paraburkholderia sp. | reverse complement strand
AGGCTATACGGATTCACGTCAATCAAGAGCTTGCGGAGCTGCAAGTCGTTTTAGAAGCAGCGCTGTCGTTGCTGGAGCAAGGGGGGCGGCTGGTGGTGATCAGCTTTCATTCGCTCGAGGACCGGATCGTCAAACGATTCATGCAGGCGCACGCGAGCGCGCCTGCGGTCGACCGCCGCCTGCCGATCCGTGCTGTCGATCTGCCCAGCCCGCCGCTCAAAATCATCGGCCGTGTGTTCGCCAGCGACGAAGAAGTCGCCGCGAACCCGCGCGCCCGTTCGGCCGTGATGCGCGTCGCGGAGCGTATCGCGCCATGAGCCGCCTCAATATCTTCCTTCTGATCGTCGTGATGGGCTGCGCGCTTTCCGTCGTCAACGCGACCAATCAGCAACGGCAGATTTTCATCCAGTTGCAGCGCGCGCAATCGCAGGAGCGCCAGCTGCAGCAGGATTACTCGCAGCTTCAATATCAGCAGAGCGCGCTGTCGAAGACCTCGCGCATCGAGCAGATCGCCACGACCTCGCTGAAGATGCAGCCGGCCACGACCGGCCGCACGCAATATCTGACGCTCGCCGCCGGCGCGGCGACAGCCGAGGATGCACCGGTGCCGACTTCCGACGCCGGCTCGGCGTCGTCGGCGTCGGCTGCCCGCCCGCGAGGGGTGCGATGAAAAAGTCGACCAACCGCAAGAGCAGCAAGAGCGTCGCGTTTTCGGCGAACCCGATCCTTTCCGTCCGCCTGCCGATGTGGCGCTCGAAGCTCGTCGTGTTTCTGCTCTTCATGGCGTTCGTCGCTCTCGCCGCGCGCGCGTTCTGGATTCAGGGCCCCGGCAACGCGTTCTATCAGAAGCAGGGGGAAAGCCGCTATCAGCGCACGCTCGAACTGCCGGCCACGCGCGGCAAGATTCTGGACCGCAACGGGCTCGTGCTGGCCACCAGCCTGCCCGTGCGTGCGATCTGGGCGATTCCGGAATCCGTGCCCGACGATCTCGGCGCGGACAAGCTCGCATCGCTCGGCAAACTGCTCGGCATGACGCAGAAGGAACTGCGCGCGAAGCTCTCGGAAGACAAGACCTTCGTCTATGTGAAACGCCAGGTGCCGGTCGACGTAGCGCAGAAAGTCGCCGAGCTTGACATTCCCGGCATCTACCAGCGTGGTGAATACAAGCGTTTTTATCCCGAAGGCGAGATTACCGCTCACCTGATCGGCTTCACGAACGTCGAAGACGAAGGCCAGGAAGGCGTGGAACTCGGCGACCAGAAGCTGCTCGCCGGCACCTCGGGCATCCGCCGCGTGATCAAGGACCGGATGGGCCGCGTGATCGAGGACGTCGACGAGCAGGTCGTGCCGCACAACGGTACCGACGTCGACCTGTCGATCGACAGCAAGATCCAGTACATCGCGTACACGAACCTGAAAGCGGCGGTCGAGAAATTCAAGGCGAAGGCCGGCGCGGCCATGGTGATCGACGTGCGCACGGGCGAAGTGCTCGCACTCGTCAATTACCCGACGTACAACCCGAACGACCGCTCGCACCTGACGGGCGAGCAGCTGCGTAACCGGATCCTGACCGATGTATTCGAACCGGGCTCGATCATGAAGCCGTTCACGGTTTCCCTCGCCCTCGATCTGCATCGCGTCACGCCGACTACACTGGTAGATACCGGTCCGGGCCGTTTCGTGCTCGACGGCGCGACGATCACCGACGACAGCGCGTTCGGCGTGCTGACGGTCGGCGGCGTGATCCAGAAGTCGAGCAACATCGGCGCCACCAAAATCGCCATGACGCTCAAGCCGGAAGAGATGTGGAACATGTACACGAGCATCGGTCTCGGCCAGGCGCCGAAGGTCGGGTTCCCCGGCGCGGCGGCGGGACGTCTGCGCCCGTGGCATAGCTGGCGGCGCATCGAGCAGGCAACCATGTCGTACGGCTACGGCCTGTCGGCTTCGCTGTTCCAGCTGGCGCGCGCGTACACCGCGATCGCGCACGACGGCCAGATCGTGCCGGTGTCGATTTTCCACACGCCCGGCGACCAGCCGGTGCCCGGCGCGCAGATTTTCTCGCCGACCACCGCGCGTGAAGTGCGCGCCATGCTCGAAACGGTGACCGCGCCAGGCGGCACGTCGCCGGATGCGGCGGTGCCGGGTTACCGCGTCGGTGGCAAGAGCGGCACGGCGTACAAGCACGGCGCCCACGGGTACGACAAATCGAAGTACCGCGCATCGTTCGTCGGGATGGCGCCGATGCCGAATCCGCGCATCGTCGTCGCCGTTTCTGTCGATGAGCCGACGGCCGGCAGCCACTTCGGGGGCCAGGTGTCGGGCCCGGTGTTCTCGTCGATCGTGGGCGATACGCTGCGCACGCTGAACGTGCCGCCGGACATGCCGGTCAAGCAGATGGTGGTGTCCGACGACACGGCGCCGCCCACGACGCCGGCTGCGCCTTCCGTGGCGAAGAAGCTCGCCACCGGCGCCAGTAGCGCGAGGAAACTCACCATCGCGGATACCGCGAAGACCCGTCCCGGAGTGGTCAGATGAGCGCGTTGCGTTCCGCGCATCCGGCGCACAGGCAAATCGCCGACGCACTCGCCTGGCTGCACGCCCGCGTGCAGCCAGCGTCGCATCTGCACGCCGATACGCGCCCGATCGCGGACGGCGACGTGTTTCTCGCCTACGCCGTCGACGGCGCCGACAACCGTCCGTTCATCGATAACGCGATCGAACGTGGCGCAACGGCGGTGCTCGTTCAACCTGAAAACTTCACCGGTGCAATCGATCCGGTCAGCGCGCTCGCCGTGCCGGCGCTCAATGATCTGGCTGGCCCGATTGCGAGCGCCTGGTACAGCGATCCGAGCGATGCGATGCTCGTTTT
>CALFSF010000258.1 GCA_937917025.1 uncultured Paraburkholderia sp. | reverse complement strand
ATCATCCGGTCATCTTCGACAAGCAGTATCCGCATGGCATCCGTCCTGACGTTTTATCGTTCGATCCTGGTTCAGTTGCGTTTCAGTCACGCCCGTGAACACGCATTCTATCTTCCGTCGCATGAGCGAAGCGCGAGCGGTCACGATGGCAATGCAATGCCGGCGTTTTCGCGCAGCGCCGCGGCTTGTCTCTACAATGAGCGCTTTTGCGCGACGCGGTGCGGCTTGTGGTTCAAGCGTCCGCCCGCATGCCGCGACGCACAGCCTTACAAAAGCCCTGACTTCCAGCCCTCTCGCATGACGACCGCTTTTCTCCTTAAATTCGCGCGCAGCCTTTCGCCGCGCCGCGCTTCATCCAGTGGTACCACTGCGTCATGCCGCCCAGGCGCGGCCGATGCCGTGTCGCGTTCCGGCATCCGTCACGTGTCGGGCACGAGCCCGATGCCGGGCATGGGCATGGCAAGCGCACCCCGCGCGCCGCGCGTGACGCTCGCGTGCGCCGCCGTGCTCGCGCTCACGCTCGCATGCGTCGCGGCGCCCACCCCCGCCTTCGCGCGCACGAAGGCAAAGCACCCCGCGGTCAACGTCACGACGGTGCTGCCGCCGGCGGTCATGGCCGGACTCGCGCGCGCGCACGTGCCGCTTTCGTCGGTGAGCGTGGTCGTCGAGAAGATCGGCGACCGCACGCCGATCCTCGCGCTCAACGCGGGCAAACCGATGATGCCTGCCTCGACGATGAAACTCGTCACGACCTACGCGGGCCTCTCGATTCTCGGCCCGGACTATCGCTGGCGCACGAGCGCGTTCGCGGACGGCACGCTCGACGCCAACGGCGTGCTGCACGGCAATCTCTACATCCAGGGCACCGGCGACCCGAAGCTCGTGCCTGAAGAGCTGATCGATCTCGTGCAGAAGATCCGCAAGTCGGGCATCAACGGCATCGACGGCGCGCTCGTGCTCGACAAGCGCTTCTTCGATATATCGACCCGCGACCTGCCGCCCTTCGACGACGACACCACCGCCCCGTACAACGTCGGCCCCGATCCGCTGCTGTATGCGTTCAAGTCGCTGTCGTTCTCGCTGTCGCCTTCGCCGGACGGCACCGTTGCCATCGACGTGCTGCCCGCGCTCGCGCAATTGCGGATCGACAACCAGCTGCGCGCGACGAACGGCCCATGCCGCGGCGACCTGACCGCCGTTACGCCGACGGTGACGCCGATGCCGGACGGCACCGTCAACGCGACGTTCAGCGGCGACTTCCCGGTGCGCTGCGGCGACCGCGCGGTCAACGTCGCGGTGCTCGACCACAGCGCGTTTTTCGCGGGCGGCTTCCTCGCGTTGTGGCAGCAAAGCGGCGGGACGTTCCACGGCACGACACGCGAAGGTGCCGTGCCGGCCACGGCGAAACAGGTCGCCGTTCACCAGGGGCCCGTGCTCTCGGACATCGTTCGCGACATCAACAAGTTCAGCAACAACACGATGGCGCGCAACCTGTTCCTGACGATCGGCGCGGTGATCGACAAACCGCCCGCGACGCCGGAAAAATCCATCGACGCCATCGATACGTTCATGCATCGCAGCGCGCTGCCCACCGAATATCTGCAGATCCAGAACGGTTCGGGCCTGTCACGGGATGAGCATATCCCGGCGCTCTCGCTCGCGGACCTCCTCCAGTCGGCTAACGCGAGCCCCGTCGCCCAGGTGTTCGTCGATTCGCTGCCGATTGCCGGTGTCGACGGCACGATGCGCAATCGCCTGACGGGGCAACCCGTCAACGGCAACGCGCACATCAAGACCGGCACGCTGCGCGACGTGCGTGCGATCGCGGGCTATGTGGCTTCCTCGGATGGCACGAGCTACGTCGTCGTGAGCTTCATCAACGATCCGCACGCCGAGGCCGCGCGTGCCGCGCACGACGCGCTGCTGGAATGGGTCTATCAGGGACCATCCAGGCCGCTTCCCGTTATCTCTGAAGCGCCCCGCGCAAAGCCCAGGAAAAACCCGCATCGGCGCGGCGCGCATTGAGGGATTCTTCTACGGAAGCCGCTCGTTCCCTACACGGGTAGCGTGTACGCTGTCGGACAATGTCCATCGTGCAGGTTCAGACAATCGCATGGGGACACGCATCGCGCGCCGCCCCGCGTCGCGCGATGCGATTAAACGACAACGACGGGACTCGAGGAGAAGAAGTCGAAATGAAGCACAACGGAATCGGACATCGGGGATTCGCGCGGATCGCGCAGTGCGCGATCGCGAGCGCGTCGTTTGTTTTGCTCGCCGCGTGCGGTGGCGGCGGCAACGACAACAACAATGCGAGCAGCACGCCGCCGGGCGGGGTGAAGCTGCAGGTGGTGTCGTTTGGCGACAGTCTGTCGGATGTCGGTACGTACGCGCCGGCCATTCAGGGTAATTTCGGCGGCGGTCGCTTTACGACGAATCCCGGCGAAATCTGGACGCAAAAGGTCGCCGAGTACTACGGCGATACGCTGACAGCGGCGAACCTGGGCGGCTTCGGCCAGCCGCTGGTCGCGACGGCCGGCCTCGGTTATGCGCAGGGTGGCTCGCGCGTCGGCACGCAGCCGGGCATCGGCTATGCGAGCGCGCCGCTGCCGTCTTACGCACAGGCCACCACGGTGCCGATCACCGACCAGGTCAATCAATACATTACTGAGCACGGCTCCTTCAACGCGAACCAGCTGGTGCTGATCAACGGCGGCGCGAACGACATTTTCTACTGGGCAACGGTCCTCCAGCAAACAGCCGCGGCGGTTCAGGCTGGGACGCTCCAGCCTTCAGACCTGGTGGCGGCACAAACGCAGGCAACTGCCGGCATGACGCTGGCTGCACAGCAGCTCATCGGTGCGGTTCAACTCATCATTTCGAAGGGCGCGACACACGTCGTCGTATCGGACGTGCCCGACCTCAAGGCCACGCCTGAAGGCGTCCAGGGCGGCCCGACCGCCCAGGGGCTGTTCGATTCCCTGACCGTGCCGTACAACAACGCGCTGAAGCAATACCTGGGCAACGTCCCGCAGGTCATCTACGTAAGCGCGTATGCGTGGCTCGACCAGTCGGTCGCCAGCTACCAGTCGCTCGGCTTCACGGTGTCGAACACCGATACGGGCTGCGCTCTCGGCAAGATGGAAGCCTCGGCAACGACGTACGCGCAGCAAAACCCGAGCGTGCTCGCTCCGGGCCAGTCCGCCAGCGACTTCGGCGCGTCGTTCGGCTCGTCGCTGTTCTGTTCGCCGCAAACGTACACGGTGGCCGGCGCGGATCAGACGTACATGTTCGCTGATTCGGTCCATCCGACCACGCACCTGCACGCGCTCTTCGCGCAGACGGTCGAGCAGGCAGTCGCTCAGCACGGCATCGGCAAGTAAGGGGATGGTTCCGGAATAGCGGTCGGTGTGTGTGCCGACCGGTCATGCCCGGCTCGGTTGAGCCGGGCATTTTTATTCGTGCGATGAGCGAGATGGATGAGACCGGAGCGTCTATCCCTGCGCCTCGAACGCCGCCGCCGCCCGACCCAGCCGGTCGTTGACCGCGATCCATTCGATCGTATCCGGCAGCTTCTCGATCAGTATCCGCGCAACATCGGCGCGATCCAGCGCACGCAGCAAGCTGTACAACTCACGTGCGTAAGCATGCGGATCTTCCGGCGCGGCGACGAAATGCACGCCGTCGGCGCCGGCCCAGTTCCCCGCGCGCGAGGCCCGCGCGACGAGCGCCACACGCTCGTGCGCTGCACGTGCTGCGAGTATCGGCTCCAGCGCGTCGAACGGCAGAAGCGCGAGCGGCGTGCGCGGCGCGTAGTGCGCCTTCAACGTACCGGAAGCACGCGGCGCCGTGGCATCCGAGCCGTCCGGAAGACGCGGCATCTCGCCCAGCACGTCGGCGATATCCTGCGGCGTTACCCGGCCCGGCCGCAGCAGCGCCGGGAAGCCACGCGAGAGATCGAGAATCGTCGACTCGATGCCGACTTCCGACGACCCGCCGTCGAGCACGTGAATCGAATCGCCGAACTCCTCGCGCACGTGCTGCGCGGTTGTCGGGCTGACATGACCGAACCGGTTCGCCGACGGCGCAGCGACGCCGCCATGTCCGCCACGCAGCGCGCTGAATGCGGCGAGCAGCGTCTGCGCCACCGGATGCGACGGGCAACGCAGCCCGACCGAATCCTGCCCGCCGCTCACCGCAGAAGGAATGCGCGCCGCGCGCTTCAGGATCAGCGTGAGCGGACCCGGCCAGAACGCATCGATCAGCCGCTGCGCCTCGGAAGGCAGATGCTCGACCCAGTAACCCGGATCGCCGCCTGGGGCGAGATGCACGATGACCGGATGATTCGCCGGCCGGCCCTTCGCGGCATAGATACGCGCGACGGCATCCGTACTCTCGGCGTCGGCGCCGAGGCCGTAGACGGTCTCGGTCGGAAACGCGACCAGCTCGCCCGCGTCGAGCAGCGCCGCGGCGTTCGCGATGTCTGCCCCGCTGACGGCAAGCCCGCGCTGATCCGGCGCTTTCGGTTGATCCGACATCGTGACTGCGATC
>CALFSF010000257.1 GCA_937917025.1 uncultured Paraburkholderia sp. | reverse complement strand
GGTGGTCCTTAATGCCGCGCATCACTTAGATCTGGCGCGGATTCGCATCGGTGTCGAGAATGCCGCCTGCCTGCGTGAGCGCATCGGCGATCGTGAGACGCCCCTTGATCATCTGCAGCTGCACCGGCGCCTTCACTTCGCCCATCACGAACACGCGGCTGTCGATGCGGTCCGGCACGTTGATGATGTCGCCGTTTTGCAGCATCACGTTCTGCGAGACGTCGCCGTTATCGAGCATGCGGTTCGCGTCGAGCACGTACAGCTTCTTGTTGCGCGTGAGGCGCACGCGCTGCAGGTCGGCGTCGTTCGTGAAGCCGCCGGAGCGCGTGATCGCGTCGACGAGCGACAGCGGCACGTCGCTGATGGCCAGCGGCCCCGGCGTTTTCACCTGGCCTGTCACCTGCACTTTCTGGCTGCGATACGACAGCACGCGCACGTCCACCTGCGGGTTCCGGATGTACGGCACGAGGCCCGCGGACAACTGGTCGCGCAGCTCGCCCACCGTCTTGCCGGCGGCATGGATGCGGCCGATGAACGGGAAGTAGATCGTGCCGTCGGCGGCGACGGTCTGGCCGTACGGATCGGCCTGGCCCGGCAACGCCGTCGTGTACGGCTGCTGGAGCACCGCGCCGATCGACTGCGTCGTGTTGCCGCCAGCGGACAGCGTGCTGCCGTTCGGCGTCGTGAGTTCGGGGTGATCCCATACCGTCACGCCCAGAATGTCCTGCGGCATGATCCGGTAGACCCATTGCGACGGATCCGCAAAGCGCGACTGCGGCAGCACCTGCGGCACGGCGGCTGCCTTCGCCTGATCCATCACGACCTGCGCGTTGATCAGATGCACCGGATAGTCTTCAGCGGGTGCGCTTTGCGGTTCTTCCTTCAGCCGCGACGTGTCGAGGTAATTCCCCGGCGCGGTCGCGCACGCCGACAGAAAGACCGTCAGCAACAGAGAGAGTGTGAGATTTCGCATCAGCATATTTTTTATGGACCGGTTCCGTGAGGGACGTGTTGCGCGTTCAACGGGCCGCGAGCGCGGCCGCGCGGGCCTCGCCCGCACGTGCGGGCGACGCGTTCGCAAGCGCGGCCGGCGCGGACTGGCGGCCGATCGCGTGATACTCGATGCCGAGTTCCAGCAGCGATTGCGGCTCGTACAGGTTGCGGCCGTCGAAAATCAGCGGCGACTTCAGCAACGCCTTGAGACTGTCGAAATCGGGGCTCTTGAAGACCTTCCACTCGGTCAGGATCACGAGCGCGTCGGCGTCTCTCGCGACATCCATTTCCTCGTTCGTGAATTCGAGGCGGGCAAGCTGCTGCGGCGCGTGCTGCAGATCGAGTGCGAACACGCGCTTCGCTTCGTCGATCGCGACGGGGTCCCATGCTTTCACGCGTGCGCCGCGCGCGAGGAGCGCCGCGATCAGACGGCGGCTCGGCGCTTCGCGCATGTCGTCGGTGTTCGGCTTGAACGCGAGACCCCAGACGCCGAACGTGCGGCTCGTCAGATCGTCGCCCAGACGCGTTACGATCTTGTGCGCGAGGATCCGCTTCTGGCTGTCGTTGACGGCTTCCACCGCGTTCAGGATGCGCAGGTCGGTACTGTGTTCGCCGGCCGTGCGGATGAGCGCCTGCACGTCCTTCGGAAAGCACGAGCCGCCGTAGCCGCAACCGGCATACAGGAAGTCGTAGCCGATGCGCGGATCGGAGCCGATGCCGCGGCGCACGGCCTCGATGTCGGCGCCAACGCGATCGGCCAGATTCGCGAGTTCGTTCATGAACGAGATGCGCGTCGCGAGCATCGCGTTCGCCGCGTACTTCGTGAATTCGGCGGAGCGCACGTCCATATGCAGCGTGCGTTCGCGGTTGCGGTTGAACGGCGCATACACGCGCTTCATCACGTCGCGGGCCTTTTCGCCGGGCACGTCGTCGTCGCAGCCGAGCACGATGCGATCGGGCCGCGTGAAATCCTCGACGGCCGCGCCTTCCTTCAGGAACTCCGGATTCGACACCACCGAAAACATGTGCTGTTCGCCACGCGCGGCGAGTTCCGCGGCGATCGCTTCGCGCACCCGCAGCGCCGTGCCGACCGGCACCGTCGATTTGTCGACGATCACCTTGAAGCCGCTCATGTAACGGCCGATGTTGCGCGCGGCGGCCAGCACGTATTGCAGGTCGGCCGAACCGTCCTCGTCCGAAGGCGTGCCGACCGCGATGAACTGCACGTCGCCATGCGCGACGGCCGCTTCGATGTCGGTCGAAAATTTCAGGCGCCCTGCCTTGCGGTTGCGTGCAATGACTTCCTGCAGGCCCGGCTCATGGATCGGCACGCCGCCGCCGTTGAGCACGCCGATCTTGCGCGGGTCGAGATCGAGGCACAACACGTCGTTGCCGATGTCGGCAAGACACGCGCCCGTCACGAGCCCTACATAGCCGGTACCAATGATCGTCAGGTTCATCTGTTGCACCTCGAAAATATGAACATTCCAGAAGCGGAAAACGCATGCGCCGCGGCTTGCTCTCTGGGCTCGCGCCGCGCTCCGCTCAATACGCGTTGTGTCCGGCGAAACCCTTGTAGAGCGTCAGCACGACGATCTTGATGTCGAGCCAGAAGGTCCAGTTCTGCATGTAGTACAGGTCGAGCTTCACGCGTCCCATCATTTTTTCGATGCGGTCCGTCTCGCCCCGATAACCGTTGATCTGCGCCCAGCCGGTGATGCCGGGCTTGATGCGATAGCGGTGCATGTAGCCCTTCACCAGGTCCTTGTAGATGTCGTCGTGTTCGAGCGCATGTGGACGGGGACCCACCACCGACATCTCGCCCTTCAGCACGTTGATGAACTGCGGCAGTTCATCGAGGCTCGTCTTGCGCAAAAACGCGCCGACGGCCGTGATGCGCGGATCGCCGCGCGTCGCCTGGGTTACCTTGCCGGCGCTTTCCGCATGCATTTTCATCGAGCGGAACTTGTAGATCTCGAACTCGTGACCGTCGATGCCCTTGCGCTTTTGCCGGAAAAACACCGGCCCCGGCGACGACAGCTTCACCATCGCCGCGATCGCCAGCATCAGCGGCGACAGCGCGGCAAGCGCCGCGAGCGCGAACAGGCGGTCGAACACGAACTTCGGCAGCACGCGCAGATCGGTGATCGGCGAGGCCGCCAGGTTGATGGCCGGCACGCCCAGCAGATCGACCACCGGCTGGCTGAAAAGACTCAGGCTGCGCACATCCGGGATGAAGCGGATGTTCACGAACTCGTTGCGAAACTCCGTCACGAAGCGGTGAATCGTGCGTTCCTGCGACATCGGCAGCGCGAGCCACAGCTCGCAGATACCGCGCGTGCGCATCGCGCGCACCATCCGGTTGAAATCGCGCTCGACGGGAATGCCTTCGAGTTCGGCCGGCGGATTCGCGGCGCCCATGGGCGCTTCGAGGCGCGTGCGCTCGCGCGCGGCGCCCGGTTCATCGAATACGATCACGGGGCTAAAGCCCGCTTCGGGGCGGCTCTTCATCTGCTCGATCAGGAAGCGCCCGTACGGCGCGCCGCCGACGATCGCCACCGCCTTCTGGTTGTAGCCCTCGCGCCGCAGCCCTTTCAGCACGCCGTGTACCAGCGCCTTGGTGATCATCAGCAGCGCGATCGTCGCGATCGCCCAGTACACGAGCCACAGGCGCGACAGCAGGTCCGAGCGGTGCAGGCTGAAGATCATCAGGATGCCGGTGCCCTCGACGATCAGCCACGCGCCCGATACGCGCGCCAGCAGGTCGTACACGGGCTTGCCGCGCCATGACTGATAGATGCCGAGCGCGGGAAAGAACAGAACCATCAGCAGGCAGTTGAACAGCAGCGAAACGCTCTGCATGTCGTTGAGCCACACAAACGTTCCGTGATACACGGCAGCCGCGATCAGTGCGCCGAGGCCCACCATCGCGATGTCGATAATCCTGGATAGAACGCTCAGCATGAGCCGCCCCTCGGTTCGTCAGTCAAGTTCCGTCCGTGTTTGATTGCATTCGCGCGGCCCGGCCGGGCCGCATGGACAAGCGGTCGCGCCATTCAGCCCGGGCGCCCGTTCATTGCAATGACGGTGAATCCCGGCTATCGACCTGTCGAACGAAATATCCCGTGTTAATGGGTGAATACTCCCGTACAGGTATAGATAAAGCGATATTAAAATTCGTGTTGCAAGGCGGCAAAATATCTCAAATTGTATCGGCAATAGTTACGCTATTTTCTGTATTTTTATCAGCAATAATTTCCGCAAATATTACCTTCTACGCCAGCACCCAGGAAAAATGGGCGCATTTCAGGGCAGCTCGCGGCAAGCCTTGTGAAAACTTCGTGCGGCTCCCTCCTTCACGCTTTTTCTGTAAAAAACAGCGCACCTCATTTTTTCATCAGTTTTTTTATATTTTTATTTCAACTGGCAAATAGCCACGTCATATAAGCGTTATTGACTATTAATTTCACTATTACATTTGAGCAACAGGAATTGAGTGCTTTTTTATTGGCAATTTACGTCGTGATACAACTCGACGCATTGACCTCGCCTTCAGGAGC
>CALFSF010000256.1 GCA_937917025.1 uncultured Paraburkholderia sp. | reverse complement strand
AACGTCACGGCGTGGTGCGCGTTATCTGCACCGACCCGCGTCACAAGCAGCGTCAAGGCTAACGCCGAAACGTAACGGAATTAACAAGGAAAAGTCATGGCCCGTATTGCTGGCATCAACATTCCGCCGCATCAACACGCCGAAATCGGACTTACCGCCATTTTTGGTATTGGTCGTACTCGCGCTCGCAAAATTTGCGAAGCTTCGGGTATCGAGCTTTCCAAGAAAGTGAAGGATCTGACCGATGCCGAACTCGAGCGTATCCGCGAACACGTTGGCGTGTTCACGGTCGAAGGTGATTTGCGTCGCGAAGTGCAACTATCGATCAAACGCTTGATCGACTTGGGAACTTACCGGGGTATGCGTCACAAACGTGGCCTGCCTGTACGTGGTCAGCGTACCCGTACCAACGCCCGCACCCGTAAAGGGCCGCGTCGCGCTGCTGCTTCCCTGAAGAAATAATCGAGGATTAGAAGATGGCGAAAGCTTCCACCAGCGGCGCAACCCGCGTACGCAAAAAAATCAAGAAGAGCGTCTCGGACGGCATCGCGCACGTTCATGCGTCCTTCAACAACACGATCATCACCATTACCGATCGCCAGGGCAATGCGTTGTCCTGGGCTACATCGGGTGGTGCCGGTTTCAAAGGCTCACGCAAGTCCACGCCTTTCGCTGCCCAGGTTGCAGCCGAATCGGCAGGCCGCGTTGCCCTGGAATACGGCATCAAAACACTCGAAGTCCGCATCAAGGGCCCCGGTCCTGGCCGCGAATCGTCCGTGCGTGCTCTGAATGCCTTGGGAATCAAGATTTCCAGCATTTCCGACATTACGCCGGTGCCGCATAACGGCTGCCGTCCGCCCAAGCGCCGTCGCATCTAAGGGGAAGCATCTTGGCACGTTATATTGGACCTAAATGCAAGCTCTCGCGCCGCGAGGGTACCGATTTATTTTTGAAGAGCGCTCGCCGCTCGCTCGACTCGAAGTGCAAGCTCGAGCAGAAGCCGGGCCAGCACGGCGCCGCCGGCATGAAGAAAGGCCGCCTGTCTGATTACGGCGTGCAGCTTCGCGAGAAGCAGAAGGTCAAGCGCATCTACGGTCTCCTCGAGCGCCAGTTCCGCACGTATTACCAGAAGGCCTCCGGCCAGAAGGGCAACACGGGCGAGAACCTCCTGCGCATGCTCGAGTCGCGCCTGGACAACATCGTCTACCGCATGGGCTTCGCCGTGACGCGGGCCGCGGCCCGCCAGCTCGTTTCGCACGCCGCGATCCGGGTCAATGGAAAAAAAGTCAACCTGCCCTCATATCAGGTCCGTCCCGGTGATGAGGTGGCGCTCTCGGAGCGCGCGAAGAGTCAGCTTCGCACGCAGGAAGCCCTGACGCTGTCGCAGGAAATGGACCTCGCTCCCGCCTGGCTCGAAGTCGACCAGAAGAAGGGCAGCGGCATGTTCAAGGCCATGCCGGAGCGCAGCGATCTGCCTTCGGATATCAACGAAAGCCTGATCATCGAGCTTTACTCGAAGTAAGACGCCTGCGGTCGCGGCGTCCTTCGCGCAAGTATTTCCTTGGCGAATCCCCCGGGATTCCTGGAGCTGTAATCAATGGCGGCATCTACCACCAACGTGCTGCGTCCGCGCGGCATTCACGTCGAACGCATCGGCACCGATCGCGCGAAGGTCGTGGTCGAGCCGATGGAGCGTGGCTTCGGCCACACGCTCGGCAACGCCCTGCGTCGCGTGCTGCTTTCGTCGATCCCCGGCAGCGCGATCGTCGAAGTCGAAATCGACGGCGTGCTGCACGAATACACCACGCTCGAAGGCCTGCAGGAAGACGTCATCGAGGTGCTGCTGAACCTCAAGGATGTGTCGATCCGCATGCACAGCGGCGACGAGACGACGCTGTCGCTGAGCCGCAAGGGCAAGGGCGTCGTCACGGCCGGGGACATCAAGGTCGACCACACCGTCGAGATCGTGAATCCCGACCATGTGATCTGCCACCTGACCAAGGACATCACGCTGAACATGCGGCTGAAGATCGCTCGGGGCGTCGGCTACCAGCCGGCGACCGCGCGCCGCCTGCCGGAAGAAGAAGCGCGTCCGATCGGGCGCCTGCAGCTGGATGCCTCGTTCTGCCCGGTCCGTCGCGTCGCCTACAACGTCGAGAGCGCGCGCCTCGAGCAACGCACCGACCTCGACAAGCTGGTGCTGGACGTCGAGACCAATGGCGCGATCGATGCCGAGGAAGCGGTGCGCAAGGCGGCCGAGATCCTGCAGGACCAGATCAGCGTGTTCGGCGATTTCAGCCGCCGCGAGAGCGCGGACGCGAAGGCCGACAAGAGCGGCGTCGATCCGGTGCTGCTGCGTCCGATCGACGATCTCGAATTGACCGTGCGTTCGGCCAACTGCCTGAAGGCCGAGAGCATCTACTACATCGGCGACCTGGTGCAGAAGACCGAGGTCGAGCTGCTGAAGACCCCGAACCTCGGCAAGAAATCGCTGACCGAGATCAAGGACGTGCTTTACCAGCGCGGGCTGCAACTCGGCATGAAGCTCGAAAGCTGGCCGCCGCCGGGCCTCGTGCACGGCATGCAGCTTGGTTGAAGCGATCGTCCTGATCGCCGAGTACGAGTGGGAAAGGGTTCGGCGAGTTGGCGTGCACGCGCCCTTGCCGGATTCCGGAGCGGCCATCCATGGCCGCACCGTCAAAATGAAGCCCGTGGCATGAGGGCCTTGATGAAAGCGGGTAACCGCGGGGAATCGGACACAAGGCCGGTTTCCCATAACAATCGGGATCGAGGAATTTCACCATGCGCCACATGAAGTCCGGCCGCAAACTCAATCGCACGTCGAGCCATCGCGAAGCGATGTTCAAGAACATGGCGGCGTCGTTGTTCAAGCACGAGTTGATCCGCACCACGTTGCCGAAGGCGAAGGAACTGCGCCGCGTCGCCGAGCCGCTGATCACGCTGGCCAAGACCGACGGCGTGGCGAATCGCCGTCTCGCGTTTGCGCGCCTGCGCGACAAGCAGGCGGTCGGAAAGCTGTTCGTCGAACTCGGTCCGCGCTACCGCGAGCGCAAGGGCGGCTACCTGCGATTGCTGAAATGCGGTTTCCGCGTCGGCGACAATGCGCCGATGGCGTACGTCGAACTGGTCGACCGTCCGCGCACGGATGGCGAACAGGCTGCGGGTTGAGCGCAGGTCCGCCACGTTCCGAAGAGCCCCGGCATGACCGGGGTTTTTCTTTTGGGGACGCGGCGGGGCACGCCGGGCCGCGCCATCGGGCCGGCAGCGAGCTCTACCTCGGGATCGTGCTCGGCGCGCTGTACGTCGCGGCGATCCTCGTCATGCGCCGACGGCCCGTCCTGTTCACCGACGAACTGGACCACTATTCGCAGATCGCGTTGTTCCTGCGCGGCGATTTTCGCGTCCTCACCTATTACCTGACGACCATCCCCGGCTATCACGCGGCCGTCGCCGCGATCCTGTGGCTGTGCGGCGCGACCTCGCTGGATGCGGCACGGCTGGCCAATGCCGGCTTCGGGCTGGCGGCGGCCGCCGGTTTCCATGCGTTGCGAAGGCAGCTCTGGCCCGGTACCGAAACGCTGGCGACCGCGCAGTTCCTCGTGCTGCCGATCCTGGTGCCGTTGTTTTTCATCGTCTATACGGATGTGCTCGCGCTGGCGCTGGTCGTGTGGGCTGCATGGGCGACGTGGACGCAGCGCCGTTGGCTGTCGGCGCTGCTGCTGTCGGCGCTGATCTGCGTGCGTCAGAACGAGGTGGTCTGGGCCGGTTTCCTCGCGATGCTCGCGGTATGGCCGGCGTGGACCGCGGGCCGGTGGCACGCATGGCGCACGATCCTCGCGCGCGGGCTGCCGTACCTGGTGCCGGTCGCGGGGTTCCTCGCGTTCTGGCGCTGGAACGGATCGATCTCGCTGTCGCCGCGCCAGTCCGCCTTGCATCCGG
>CALFSF010000255.1 GCA_937917025.1 uncultured Paraburkholderia sp. | reverse complement strand
GCCATTTCTCGATCTGCCCACGCAGCGACTGTTCACTGGAATTTTTCATGTCGGGCTCCAGCGAACACTTCCCGCCGCGAATCCACCACATCGTCGGCGTGCTCTGGCGGCGCCGGGTCTTCTTCGTTCAGGATGCGCTCCAGTTCATTGCTGGCGGCGGCTGCCCGAAGCATTCTGCAATTCGCCGAATGCCGGATGTCGGAAAGCAGTCGAACCAGTTGACGCGCTGTTCTGCGTTTCATTTCACACCTCCCCGCACTGCACACCAAACTTGATAAAGCACTTTAACTATAGGATCGAAAAGGCCGCCACTGCTAGTGTTTGGTTAAATAGCAACAGCTGGACTCCAAACGGGCACGGTCTGTACTGACACCGGCACCTTCACTGTGCGACCACGGCGCATTGCAGTCTGTACGTTGGCGAGCGCAAGGCGAGCGCGACCGACCGCTGTTTTCGAGTGCTAAACACATGAAAACCTGCATGTCGTTCCCCGATCGATGAGCCCTGGTTCCTTGATAAAAGCATGTTTCGTTCCAGTGGCACGAAAGCCGTGGATATCGATTTTTCCGCACCAGCGAATAGCGCCGCTACTCGCTAATGACGCGTCTCGTTGTGCGGCGACCGATCGCGTGGATCACAACAGATGCGCGAGCGCATCGCGCATTGGCTGGCTGGGAATGACGATCGGCCCGGTGAACGGCGTATCCAGATCGACGATGCCGTAGATCGCCGACGCGATCGATAGCGCGCCGAGCGTGATCATCACCAGTGCGAGCGCGTTGCGCGGCGCGATCAGTCCGAAGCTCAGAAAGATCACCGCCAGCCAGAACGTGAGCGTCAGGAAAAACGGATCGGAAATCGAGCTATGCGATTCCTCGATCAGTTTCCAGCGCGCGTCGCTGAGGATGGTGAATCGCTCGAGCGCTTCGGCGGCAAGCGTCCGGTGGGCCGTGTCGGACGGATTCAGGCCGCGTATTTCGCTTTCAGCCAGATCGAGCATGTGGCCGAGCCGGCGGTTCTCCAGGTTGCGCGGATCGTGCGGGAAGTTCTTCTGGTAGTAGTCGCCAGGCGGCGGCGTTTCATTCGGCCAGGTCGTCGCGATCGCTTCGGCGGTGTAGGCGCGCAGCAGCATGCGTGCCTTCGATGCATCCGGGCCGTAGTCGCGCAGCTTGACGTCGAGCTGGATCAGATCGGCGGCGTAGGCGCGAAAGTCGTTCGCGACCGTATCGAAGCTGGTCTTCGCCGATGCCGTCATCAGCCCCAGTACCAGTGCGGCGAACGTGACCAGCATGCCGATCACGAGCTGGATCAGCTGCACGGTTTCATGCGCCTTGTGCTCTTCCGGCAGCAACGGCCGCACGAGTACGCCGACCCCCGTCGCAACCAGAAGCACGACGAACACCTTCAGCCCCGACTCCACTTCGGTCATATCGCGATGCTCCGGTAATTGTGCTTCGCTACTTTCCGTCAAGCTGCCGCGGCAGGCAATGCTGGACATCCCGGTCCGCGCGCAACGTCGCGTTCGCGAAGTGCGCCTTCCCGCGATCGCAAGCGATTTCACGCGCCGTTGATCGCGCCGCATGCGCGGGCGCAGAATGTGGGACGCCCGGCGTGCCGATTCCGATCCGCACCCGCGACACATTACGCCTCGAGAAAAGTCCGCCAACCTCACAGGCATGAAAAAACGGCTCAGATACCTGTCCGCTGTCTGCGTGAACCTGCTGCTGCCGTGGCTCGCGTTTCGCCTCGCGGCGCCGCACTGGGGCGATGCAGGCGGTCTGCTCGCGTCCATGCTGCCCTTGCTCGCCTGGATGGCCTGGGACCTTTTGCGTCACCGTCACTTCGACGCGCTGAGCGCACTCGTGCTCGTCGGGATCGTGCTGTCGCTGGTCGCGCTCGGAATCAGCGGCGGTCCGGAAAAGCGCGTGTTCGAGGAACCGCTCGTGTCCGGGATGATCGGCGCATCGTTTCTGGTGTCGCTGCTGTTTCGGCGTCCGATGGTGTATTACCTCGGCCGCTCGACGATCGCGCGCGAAAGCCCGGCTCGCGCTGCCGAATTCGAGCAGAGCTGGGCCCTGCGTCCGAGGCTCGCGGCTGCGCTGCGCATGATGACGCTCGTCTGGGGTGTCTTCATGACGCTGGAAAATCTCGTGCGATGCTTCATCGTCTATTCGTGGCCGGGCGACCCGCGCGCCGCGCACGCGTCGGCGCTGCTTGGCTATGCCGTCTACGGCGGGCTGACGGGGTGGACGTTCTGGTACCGGCGCGAGCGAATCCAGAAAGAGCCCGAAGCAGCGCCCCCGACGCTGGCGGAATGAACGGCGGGCAGCCGTTGCCCCGCGCCACACCTCTCTCGCGTGCCTCTGAAACATTGCGCTGTGTCAATTTCGGCACGCGCGCGGTGCATTCGCACCATCAAGTTTTCGGCAACCGGGCCGTCAACCAGATATGTTGCGTCCGCTTAATGAAAAACGGATGGAGCGCAGCGGCCGGGATACAGCGTACACGCGGGCGTCCAGCCGTACAAAAGGCACCGGACCCGCCGGGGCTGCATCACGGAGAACACTGTATGTTGAAGAATTTGTCGATTCGCGCGTACCTGAGCCTGATGATTGCCTTTTTCGGGGGCGTCCTGCTCGTCGGTGCGGCGGCCGGCCTGTTGTCGCTGCGCGCCAGCAACGAATCGCTGCAGCAGATGTACACGGTCGATACACCCGCGGTCGCGGATCTGGAAGGCAGCGCCGGCCAGTTGCTGCGCCTGCGCCTCGCGCTCGCGACCTATGCATCGCTCGTCGACCTGAACGACCAGGCCGGCGCCGACGCCGTGCTCAAGCGCTTCGATCAGTATCAGAAGTTGTCGAACGAGCGTCTCGCCCACTATCTGGGCAACGCAGGCACCGATGACGAGGAGCAGCGCCTCATCAAGGACATGCAGGACAAGCGCGACGCGTTCCTGCACGAAGGCGTCGAGCCTGCGATGGCCGCGCTGAAAGCCGGCGACAGACCCGCCTTCCAGCAGCTTCAGGCGCACAGGCTGCCGTCGCTCTATAGCAACTTCGAGAAGTCGATGCTCGTGCTGGAGAAACTGCAACTGGACCACGCCGAGCAGCGCTACGGCGACGCGCAGGTCCGCTTCAACGCTGTGAGCGTGATGGTCGCGGCCGGCATGGCGGTGTCGCTCGTGCTCGCGTGGGTGGGCCGCGTGGCGATGGTGCGCGCGATCGTGCATCCGGTGAACGCGACGATCGCGCAGTTCCAGCGCATCGCGGGCGGCGACCTGAGCGGCCGCGTCGCGATTACCGGCGACAACGAAATGGGTCAGCTCGCTTCCGCATTGCG
>CALFSF010000254.1 GCA_937917025.1 uncultured Paraburkholderia sp. | reverse complement strand
GTCAGCGAGTTCAACCAGCCACTTTTTTATACCTGCAAGCCGGTTTTCTTCCCCATTCAGGAAATAAAAGCGGGCGTCGTACAACAGGATCGATTTGCGATCCAGGCGCAGCCCATTTTTCGATGCGCGCTCGATAAAACGCGTCTCGGGCAATGGCCGTGCGGGCGGATCGAACACGACGCTCGGCTTCGGCTCACTCAGATAGGTGCCGAGGAACGTCGAGATATCGCGCTCGTTCCAGGATACCTTCGCAAGTATCGAGCCAACCCGTTCGACGAGCGCTGCCGGTAGCTGCGCCGGATGGTTCACCGCCGGTTGTTTCGGGTCGCGATACAGCTCGCGGGCATCGTAGCCGGTGTCGCCGCGCTCGGCCATATGGTAGAGAAACTGGCCCGTCAGCTCCTGTGTGGAGGGCGCCCGAAAGCCGATCGAGCAGGTCATGCATTCGCCTTCCGCGATGCCGTCGTGGGCGATGTGCGGCGGCAGATATAGCATGTCGCCTGGCTCCAGCACCCATTCCTCTTCGGGCTCGAAGTGCTGTAAAACTTTCAACGGCAAGTCAGGCCGAAGCGAAAGATCGCGCTGCGCGCCGAACCGCCAGCGACGCTTGCCGTGCACCTGCAGCAAAAAGACATCGTAGGAATCGAAATGCGCGCCGACACCGCCGCCATCGGTCGCATACGAGATCATCAGGTCGTCCAGACGCGCGTCCGGCACGAAGCGAAAGCGGTCGAGCAAGGCCCGGGCGCGATCGTCGTGCAGATCGACGCCCTGAACCAGCAATGTCCAGGCACGCTGTTTGATGGGCGGCAGTTCATCGGAGGCGAACGGGCCGTGTTCGAGTTGCCACCGGTTGCGAAAGCGCGTGATCAGGCGGGATTCGACATCGTCCTGGCCGGCGAGCTCGAAGAGCGCATCGCGCGGGAGCGGCGGCGCGACATCCGGAATGGCGTTGCGGATCAGCAGCGGCTTTTTCTGCCAGTAACGGCGCATGAATTGCGCCGGCGTGAGGTTGCCGAGGAGGGCTGTCGGCGTATCGGGCAAAGGCGGCGAAACGGATGAACGATTCCGGGCCGCAGCCGTGCCTGGCGGGTGGTCAAGGGGCCGCTTGGGCATCGTATAATGTGAGCTGTATTCTGGAGAATCGAATGAAAATCGCAAAGAACACCGTCGTGTCGGTCGCTTACAAGCTGTCGGATGCGCAGGGCAATCTGATTGAAGAAAGCGACGAGCCGATGGTCTATCTGCACGGCGGCTATGATGGCACGTTCCCCAAGATCGAGGAAGCGCTCGATAGCCAGGAAGCGGGCTATGAAACCCAGGTTCAACTGGAGCCGGTGGACGCGTTCGGCGAGTACGATCCCGACCTCGTGAAAATCGAGCCGCGCGAGCGTTTTCCCGAGCCGCTCGAAGTCGGCATGCAGTTCGAAGGCACGCCGGACGAAGGCGACGAAGACCTCGATTCGCTGATCTACACCGTGACGGACGTTGCGGGAGACAAGGTCGTGCTCGACGGCAACCATCCGCTTGCCGGCATGGCGCTGCGTTTCGCGCTGACGGTCAAGGAAGTGCGCGAAGCGACCGAAGACGAAATCCAGCACGAGCACGCGCACGGCGCCGACGGTCTCGAAGTCCTCGACGAGGACGATGACGAGGAAGACGACAGCAAATCAGGGCCCACGCTGCACTGAGCTGGCAGGCGTGCCGGGGAAGATGGGCGGCATGTCCGGGTTGCCCGTGGTGTCGCCCGCGCCGCTGCCCGTGTTTCCCCCGCTAGCGGGCGCCGGTATGAGCATGTCGGGCGGCAGGTCGGACGCGGGTGGCAGCGACGGAATCTCCGGCATCGATGGCACAGGCTCCTCGTGCACGCTGCTTGCCGGCGCCGTGGGCGTCATCGGCGCATTCTTCGGTACATCCCTCACGCTTACCCGGAACGGCGGCCTGCGCGCCGTATCCGCATCGATCTCGATCCACTGATTCAACCGGTCTCGCGGCGCAAAGGCAACGCCGGTGAGATTCGTCACCTCCACGCCTTTGTCGTTGCGCAACGGTTGATCGAACTGGAATCCGGCAGGCAGGTTCTGGTCATCGTGATGAACGACGAGCACCGGGCCGCGAAAGGTCTGCGCCAGTTTGACGAGGCTGCGCTTGAGTTCCAGATAACCGTCGCGACGCCGGTTGCGCGCGAAGTGCAGCCACGCGAAGCGTTCAGGGCGCTCATAGCGCTCCGGCTCCGGATCGCCCTGAATGAACACGACGATCGCGCGCGCGTCGCGGCGCTTCGCTAGTTCGGCCGCGTGTTCGAGCCAGAACGCGTTCGCTATCACACGGTCTTCGAATTCGCCGTTCCGGCCGCCCGCATTCAGATAGTGGTTGTTCGGCGACGGCACGTTCAACGCGAGAAACACCGTATCTTTCACCTGCCAGCGCACGTTTTCGCGATAGGGATGAAATCGCGACACTTCGCTTTCGCGCGTGAGCGGAATCGGGTTCTGGCCCAGCGAGGACGCGTCGGCAAATATGGTCTGTCGCAGCCGGTCCAGCCGTTCGACCGGATCGTAGCCGCCCGCCAGCGCGGCACCGCAGTCGGCCCAGTCACGCTCGCCGGCCACGAAGACGAGCGGCGGACGCGCCGCGTCGAGCAGCGTCTGGCGTCGCTCGTACAGCGCGTCGTTGCAGGTTTCTTTTGCGCCCTTCAGATTGCCGTCGTAGACGATGAACGAGACGTTGCTGTCGCGCCCGATGGTATCGAGCAGGCGCTGTGTCGGCGCTTCATCACTGGGGCTTTCGAGCGTGCTGCTGACGACCGCGAACGTGTAGCGGGAACCGGCCGCGCGCGCAGCCGCTGGCTGCGCGCAGATCACGCTGCATGTCAGCGCAGCGGCGAGTGCCGCGCGGATACCGCGCGGGCATGACAGGGGCCACGTACGTTCAATGGCCTGCATCCGGCGCACCGGCCAGGTCTTGCAGTTCGTAGAGCAACTGCAGGGCGTCGCGCGCACTGAGTCCATCTACGTCGACCGCACGCAGTTTTTCGATGGCTGCGTGATGCTGCGGCGCCTGCCCGGCCTCCGGCTCGTCGTCCGCGTCTTGCAGTTGCAGCGGTGCCGAGAAGAGGTCGAGTTGCGGTGTGCCCTGTATCACCGATTGCTGCTCGAGATGCGCAAGATGCCGCCGCGCCGCGCGGATCACGGCCGGCGGCACGCCCGCCAGCTGCGCGACCTGCAAGCCGTAACTCTGGTTCGCGGGGCCTTCCTCGACGGCGTGCAGGAATACGATGCCATGCCCGTGCTCGACCGCCGAAAGATGGACGTTCGCCGCCTGCGGGAATTCGGCAGGCAGTTGCGTGAGTTCGAAGTAGTGCGTCGCGAACAGCGTATGGCAGCCATTGTGCGCGAGCAGATGCCGGGCGATTGCCCATGCGAGCGCGAGGCCGTCGAAGGTCGACGTGCCGCGGCCGATCTCGTCCATCAGCACGAGGCTCTGCGGCGTCGCGTCGTTCAGGATGGCCGCGGCTTCGGTCATTTCGACCATGAACGTCGAGCGGCCGCCTGCAAGATCGTCGGCCGCGCCGATGCGCGTGAAGATGCGGTCGATCGGGCCGAACCGCGCGCGCCGCGCCGGCACATAACTGCCGACGTACGCCATCAGCGCGATCAGCGCCGTCTGACGCATGAACGTCGATTTACCGCCCATGTTCGGACCGGTGATCAGGAGCAGCTTGCGTTCGTGCAACAGCGTGCAGTCGTTCGCGATGAACTGCTCGACCTGCGCTTCCACCACCGGATGGCGCCCTTGTTCGATCTCGATGCCGGCGTTGCCGGAGAACGACGGCGCGACCCAGTCGAGCGCGCGCGCGCGTTCCGCGAATGCGGCGAGCAGATCGAGTTCCGCGAGCGCGGAGGCCACGCGCTGGCAATCCGCGATGAACGGCAGCAGCGCTTGCAGCAGCGCGTCATAGAGCGACTTCTCGCGCGCGAGCGCGCGTTCCTGCGCGGACAGCGCCTTGTCTTCGAACGTTTTCAGTTCCGGCGTGATGTAGCGCTCGGCGTTTTTCAGCGTCTGGCGGCGGCGATAGTCGTCGGGTACCTTGTCCGTCTGGCCGCGCGTGACCTCGATATAGAAGCCGTGAACCTTGTTGTACTCGACGCGCAGATTCGGGATGCCGGTGCGCGCGCGTTCGCGCGTTTCGAGGTCGATCAGGAACTGGCCGCAGTTCTCCGAAATGTCGCGCAGTTCGTCCAGATCGGCATCGTAGCCGCGCGCGATCACGCCGCCGTCACGCACCATCGCGGCCGGTTCGCGCGCGATCGCGCGCGTCAGCAGGTCGACGCAATCCACAGGTGGCGCGAGCGACAGGTCGATACGCGCGAGCGAATCCGATGCGCCCGCGAGCGGCGCGATCTGCGTGCGCAGCGCGGGCAGCGCGATGAACGTGTCGCGCAGGCTCGACAGATCGCGCGGACGCGCCGACAGCAGCGCGAGGCGACCCGTGATGCGTTCGATATCGGAAATCTGCCGCAGTGCCGTGCGCAGCGCGTCGAGACTCGCGGCTGCGGGCGCGTCGAGGAGCGCGCCGATGGCCTGCTGACGTGCCCCGGCGATCGCGGCGTCGCGCGGCGGATGATGCAGCCAGTGACGCAGCAGCCGGCTGCCCATCGTCGTGCAGCACGTGTCGAGCAGCGAACATAGCGTGGGCGATTCGGTGCCGCGCAGCGTCTCGGTCAGTTCAAGATTGCGCCGGGTTGCCGGATCGAGTCCGATATATTCCGACTCGGATTCCACTTTCAGGCTGCGGACGTGGCGCAGTTGCTGCCCCTGCGTGGCCGCCGCGTAAAGCAGCAGCGCGCCGGCCGCGCCGCAGGCGCTCGCGAGCGAATGCGCGCCGAAGCCGTCGAGACTCGCCACGTTCAACTGGTCGCACAGACGCTGCGTGCCCGAAACCACGTCGAAATGCCATGCGGGCACGCGCGTGACGGCGCCTGTGCCCGTCGTGGGCGAATCGTGGTTCGTGTCGGAGGCCGTGTCGGCGACGAGAATTTCGGCGGGGCGGATCCGCTCCAGCGCGGCGGCGACCTGACCGGGCGCGACCTCGGCAAGCCGCAACGCGCCGCTCGCCAGATTCAGCCACGCGAGGCCGACCGTGGTCGCCACACCGCGCCGGTTGTGGCCGACGCTCATCGCGAGCAGGTACACGTCGCTCTTGTCCGACAGCAGCGCCGCATCGGTCAGCGTGCCGGGCGTGACGACGCGCATCACCTTGCGCTCGACGGGCCCCTTCGACGTGGCCGGATCGCCGATCTGTTCGCAGATCGCCACCGATTCGCCGAGCTTCACGAGCTTCGCCAGGTACTGCTCGACGGCGTGATGCGGCACGCCCGCCATCTTGATCGGGTTACCCGCGGATGCGCCGCGCTGCGTGAGCGTCAGATCGAGCAGGCGCGCGGCTTTCTCCGCGTCCTCGAAAAAGAGCTCGTAGAAGTCGCCCATCCGGTAGAACACGAGCGTGCCCGGATGTTCGCTTTTGATGCGCAGATACTGCTGCATCATCGGCGTGTGCTGTGCGACGGTTTCGTTGGGTGTT